>DATAIM010000336.1:0-6287 GCA_036262655.1 Gemmatimonadaceae bacterium
CACAACACTCTCCGCAGGCGTGCCGCATTGACCATCAGGGAGCAGTTCATCGTCGGGATCGATCTGGGTGGCACGAACATAGCGGCGGGCGCGATGCCAACCGATGGCACTCGCGAGATCGCGATGAGGATGATCCCGACCAAAGCCGAAGGGGGTGCGGAAGCGGTCGTGGATCGGATCGCCGCACTGATCGAGGATGTCATCACGGAAACGCGGCGTGAGACCGGTGCCGAAAGATCGGACTTTCTCGGTGTGGGCATCGGCTCGCCGGGGCCCCTGGATCGAGCGCGCGGTGTGGTGATTGTCACGCCGAATCTGGGCTGGCGTGATTTTCCGCTGCGGGACGAAGTGGCGTCCCGCGTAAATCTTCCGGCAACGCTGGATAACGACGCGAATTGCGCGACACTCGGCGAATGGTGGTGTGGTGCCGCGAAAGGCGGGCGGAACGTGGTTGGGCTGACTATCGGTACGGGAATCGGCGGTGGACTGATCCTCGACGGCAAGCTCTATCACGGTGCATCGGATGCGGCGGGCGAGATCGGGCATACGACGATCGACTCGACAGGACGGCGCTGCAAATGCGGCAACTATGGTTGCCTCGAGGCTTACACTTCAGGGCCCGCGATTGCGGAGCGCGCGCGCGAGGTGCTGGAAGGAGATGAGGATTCCATTCTTTCGTCGCTGGTGAACGGCGATCTATCGCGGATTTCAGCGCAGACTGTTTTCGAGGCGTCCAAGCGCGGTGACCGCGTTGCGAAGGAGGTAGTGCGAGACACCGCGCATTTTCTCGGCGTTGGCATCTCGAACCTGATCAACGTCTTCAACCCTGATATCTTCGTGGTCGCCGGCGGGGTTACGCAGGCGGGTGATCTGTTGTTCGATCCGCTTCGGGCAGAGGTACGGCGTCGCGCGTTCAAGCCGTCAGTGGAGGCGTGCAAGATCGTCGCTGGCGCGCTGCCGCTTTCGGCCGGTGTCGTTGGTGCCGTAGCGACGTTCCGAGCGCAGACGCTGGGTGATCTCTAACCGAAAATCTGAACCACAGAAGCCACAGATTAAAAAACGAGGCCGCAGAATTTCTGGTTTTTACGTCCATTCCAGGTGTTTTCTGTGGCCATCGGTTTTGTTTCGTGGCGTCGGTGGTTAGGCAGGTGAAGACGCTCCTGGAATCCGGTCGATAGGCGCTATCTGCTGACGACCGCGGTGAGGACTTTACCGTCGAGATCCTTTGGATACCGGATACCGAGTATCGCCGCGAACGTCGGAGCGAAATCCACAGTGCCTGCCCGCGTCTGATCCTTTCCGGGAGCTATGCCCGGACCCATGAAAATCATCGGTACATGGCGGTCGTACCAATACATCTGCCCATGGCTGCTTCCGCGCGGCAGCGCCACCACGCCCGGGATGAAGCGGAACTCTACACCATCGCGCGAGAACCAGCTCTCATAGCGCCCGTTGAAGAGGGAGCGCTTCTGCAGCACCGCGAAGCTGTCGGTCGGCTGCTTCTTCATCAGATCTTCGCGGGTCCACGCGTCGCCGATGATCTTCAACTTCTTCAGGCCCGCCACAATTTTTGCGGCCCCAGGATTGCCGCCGTCGGCAAGGGCAGCCGAGCGAACCGCATTCAGCTGCGCGATGTCCTCCGGCGTAAGACGGTGCCCGTACTCACCGCGCGCGACGAGGTCTTCAGGCATGTCAAGCACGCCGTGATCGGCCGTTAACATCATTGTCCACTTCCCTTTTCCGACCTTCGCATCGAGCTGATCGAAAAACTGGCCAAGCTCGCGATCGAGGCGCAGGAGGTTGTCAAGCTGCTCGCGGCTCAGCGGTCCGAAACCGTGTCCAATGCGGTCGGTCGCCGAAAGCGAGACGCTCAGAAAGTCCGGGTCAGCGTCACGTCCAAGATTGAGCGCATCGACCGCCGTGGCCGCAAGCTGGAGAGTGGCCTCGTCGAGCCTCGGTGTGGCCTCCCACCACATCCACCAGGCCTCAGGCCTGCCCTCCTCCGCGAAGCGATGCGGGAAAAAGGAGTGAATACCATCTCCTTCAGCCGCAGATGTGTCGCGACTGGCACGGCCAACGCTCGCCGGCGGCACCTCGAGGCTCCATACCGTGTCCGCGCGATGTGCCTGAAGCGGGCCGGTATTGAACCGCGTTACCCACTCGGGATCAGCGGAGCGGTAATACGTCGAGGTCACGAAACGACCGGAGGGACTGTCGAACCAGTACACATAACCCTTCGTATGTGCGCCCATGTGAATTGCACCGCGATCCTTCCCAGATACGGATGCGATCTGCGACCTCGGATTTGACGCAGCTAGCCATTCCGCGAACCCCGGGCGCATGAGATGAGCGGGCGACGCTCCGGGCCGGCCTGGACTGCCTACGATGGAAACGGTCGAGTCATCGACACTGAATACCTGCTTCCATTCTTCCCTGACATTTTCATACCACAGATTCGCGATCACACCGTGCCGGGAGGGATACACGCCAGTCGAGAGCGTCGCGTGTCCGACAGCGGTCTCGGTGATCGCATGATCGTGCGAGGCGTTGACATACGAATGGCCCTGATCGCGCAGCCGTTTGAAACCGCCCGTGAACAGGTCGCCATACCGGTCGAGCAGGTCGGCCCTGAGCTGGTCTACCAGGACCATCACAACGAGGGTTGGCTGAGGCGCATCAGGGGGCGTTCCGTGCAAGGCACGCTTCGCGGGAGGGGTCGCAGCAGAGGACGTCGCGGAGGAGAGAACGCCTACTGCTGCCACGATCATGGAGAACACTGCGGGAATTCGCTTCACGGATTGTCGTCGGATGGGTTGATCGGCGGCCGCTCATTCGGCGGCACATGAACAGGGCTCAGGCCTTCGCGCAAGACGCGATTTTCTTGCGTGCCTGCGATAAGCTTATACTCCGCAATTGCAATAGTCATCCACGGGAAGCACTTGGACCTTCGCGACAATTCGAGCCTGCCGCCCCGACGGGTCGGGGTCATCGGCACATTCGTCTGGGACGTCATTCACGGCCGGGATCCCCGTGACGCCCCCGTCGAGGAATGGGGCGGAATCACCTACGCGCTGGGGGCTCTCGAAGCGGCATTGCCAGCGGACTGGCAGATCGTTCCCATCGTCAAGGTCGGACATGATCTCGCTCCCCGGGCGCGCGACTTTCTGCACGGCCTCGAGAGAGTCGCTTCCGACGCCAAACCGATCGAGGTTCCGCACCCCAATAACCGCGTCACGATCCACTACCAGACGGCGGAGCGGCGGTGTGAGCGCCTGACCGGCGGTGTGCCTGGGTGGAGCTGGCTGGGGCTCAAGCCGCTCCTTGCCGATGTCGACGCGTTGTACATCAATCTCATCAGCGGGTTCGAGCTCGATCTCGAAACAGCGCAGCTGATCCGGGCGCATTTCAAAGGGCCGATCTACTGTGACATGCATTCACTGCTGCTCGCGCGGCAGCCGGACGGAATCCGCACCCTCCAGCCGCTGCCGAACGCCGGCGCGTGGTTCCGTTGCTTCGATCTCGTTCAGGTCAACGAAGACGAAATGAGCATGATGGCTCCCGACCCTCTCGCACTGGCTGCCCTCGCGACCGCCGCTGGTGTGAAGGTCCTGAACGTCACGCTTGGAGCGCGCGGGGTCGTTTACTTCGCGGCGCCGGGATTCGACCGGCTGTCGGACTTGCGCCATCACCACCTCGCTCCCGCGACCGGAACGATCCGGACGGAGCTAGTCGCGGCCACAGCTTCGCGCGATCTTGCCGGCGGCGATCCGACAGGGTGCGGAGACGTGTGGGGCGCAACATATTTCTCGCGCCTGCTGGCCGGAGACGACATACACTCGGCGATGCGTGCGGCGTCCATCGCCGCGGCGCGGAACGTCGATCACCGCGGAGCTACCGGGCTCGCGAAATACCTGAGAGGAGAATTGAGCGTCAAGTGACGACTGTCATCAACGTGCCGTCTTCGCTCGACGAACACTCCTTCGAGACGATCTTCGATCAGCTCGCTCCGGTGCCGCCCGACGAAAAGATTCTTCTGGATGCGCGCCGGACGCGCTGGGCTTCGCCATTCGGACTGACCGCCCTGCTGACGCTGGCGCAAACACGCCTCGAGAGGCCTGCGCTTGCAGTGCCTGAAAACGACGATACCGCCTCCTATTGGTCCCGGGCCAGCTTCTTCAAGCACGCAGACACGCTCTACGACGTTTCGGGCCGTGTCCCGCGGTCGCGCCAGGCATCGGAGTCGAGCGTATTGCTCGAGGTCACACCCGTCGTCCATACGCAGGACGTTCATACCGTCGTCGAGAACATTCAGCAGCGCGCTCGCGCGATTCTCCAGGAAAAGCTGCATCTTCAGTCCAAGGTGACGATGCGGTTCACGATGGCGCTCTCCGAGATCTGCCAGAACGTGATCGAGCATGCAGGCACCGGGGGATGGGTCGCGGTTCAGGCATACAGGTGGCAGCAGCGGCTGGGAGGGAGGAACGTGGTGGTGATCGCCGTCTGTGACGCGGGAATGGGCTTTCGGAAGTCACTCGAATCCCTGCAGGGCCCGCGGCCCAACGATCGGTGGGGCGACAGCATGGCTCTGGAGGAAACTGTCATGCGAGGCGCAACGCGTTTTCGCGATCCGGGTCGGGGGCAGGGGCTGGCGGGAGTGAAGCGCTTCATCGGAAACTGGCACGGCAAGTTCAGCGTCCGCAGCGGCACTGCGCGGATTGCGGTCGTTCCCGAGTGGGATCAGGACGAGCCGATGAGGGAAGGGCTCGCGCCGTTTCCCGGAGCTCAGGTGCAGATCACGATTCCGGAACGGATGCCGGACGCATGATCAGCCACATCGACGTAAGCTCCGTGCTTCGCCGCAGCGTCTGTGACCTGTACTCGAACCTCGTCACGCGCCCGACGGGCGCTGCAGTGCGGATAGGGATCGAGCGCCACCTCGATGAGATCGGCGACAAGGCGTTGGCTGTTCTCGATTTTTCGCACGTGGGACTGCTCGATTTTTCATGCGCTGACGAGATCGTCGCAAAGCTTCTGATGCAATACGTCAGCGTCGACATTCCACGCCGCGAAGTGTACTTCGTGTTCTACGGAATGAACGAGTCCCACATCGATGCGATCGAAGCTGTTCTCGAGCGTCATGACCTTGCTCTCGTTACACAGCTCGCCGACGGCGCGTCACACCTGATGGGCACAGTAGACGGTGATCAGCGCACGGCATGGGAGAAAGTCTGCGAGCTCGGAAGCGCACGCGCTACCGAGCTGGCCGACGCGACCGGAATGCCGGCCGATAAGGCAGAGCGCACTCTGGACACCCTTTGGCGGCGTCGGCTGGTCATACGACAGGAGAGCGCATACGTCCCGGTCAGAGGAGCCGCCGCAGGACTCAATCCCGGGGGCCTGCTTGCGGATGGTGGCAGCACTCCGGGAGCCAGTGGGGTAGTAGCGTCATGAAGCGGATAAGGCTTCCCGAGACAAAACTGAACATCGGCAGCAGGTTCCGGCCTCAGCTGAACGTCATCGAATATACGTCGACGCGGAGAGGCGACCCCGACCGTGGCCCAGTGGTGCGGATGCGCTCATCCGAGGCTCGGTTCCGGCTCATTCAGGACGGTGAGCTCGTCTGGGTCGCAGGACCACGGCGGCAGGAGCTCGCAATTCTTGTAATCGACGAATCGATTCCCGAGGGCCATGTAGCGTTGCGCGACATCGCCGGTGTCACGATTACCGAATTCGTTACCGTCTCGAAGCCCGATATGGATACGCCCGTGGGCGGCAGGCATTTCGGCTGATGGCAGCAGCAAAAAAGCCGCGGCCACCCGGAAAGTCGACAGTTGCGGTTCACGGCGGCAGCGAGCAACGCCAGCCCGGATCGCCGGTGTCTCAGCCGCTCGTCCAGTCTGTCAATTACGTCCAGGAATTCGGGCCCGCGGGTCAGGATGCGCTCCTGTACACTCGTTACGGCAACACGCCGAACGAGGAAGTGATTCAGAAGAGAATTGCACTGCTCGAAGGCGCCGAGGCTGCGCTGGTTCTGGCGAGTGGCATGGGTGCGACGGCGTGCGCCCTTCTCGCTCTTCTCCGTCCAGGCGACCACCTGCTTTCCAGCTCGTGGATTTACGGTGGAACACACCGCCTCTTCACGGAGGAGTTCGTCTCGATGGGGATCGAGGTGAGCTTCGCGAATCCCGACGAGCGCCGCGTCTGGCGCAACACTATCCGGCAGAATACCCGCGCGATTTTCATCGAGTCTCCAGTAAATCCGACGTCTCGGGTGATCGACATCTCTC
>DATAIM010000337.1:0-5990 GCA_036262655.1 Gemmatimonadaceae bacterium
GCTTCAAGGACGCGATGAAGAACGAAGCGCGCTTCGCGGATAAACGGTCGGACCAGCAGATCAGGGACCGGCTGAGGGCGTTCACAGACTCCGTTCGACTGCCCGCGGAAGCCAAGGATATCAACGTAGTGCGCGAGGAGAACCGGATCCGCATCTGGGCAGATTATGACCAGGAGTTCAGGCTGCCTATGAGCCGCACAAAGGTCATACATCTTCGCCCCTCGGCCGAGAAATCGTTCTGAGCCCACGTGCGCCGGCGGAAAAAATCATGACGCGGGATGAAGCGCGACGATGGCGTGCAGCCCTTTCGGGGCGGCTCGTTTTCACCAACGGCGTGTTCGATCTGCTGCATCCCGGTCACGTCGATCTCGTAACCGCGGCCCGCGATTGTGGCGACCACCTCATCGTCGGCCTCAATACCGACGACTCGGTCCGGCGGCTGAAAGGACCTGCGCGCCCGGTGCGAAATGAGGCGGAACGTGCATACGTTCTTGCGGCGCTCGAGGCCGTTGATGCAGTCGTGGCATTCGGTGAAGACACACCGCTCGAGCTCGTAATTGCGCTCCGTCCGGACGTAATCGTAAAGGGCGGCGATTATACGGAGGCCACAATCGTGGGGGCGCGTGAAGTACGTGAGTGGGGTGGGTCCGTTCAGATTGTGCCGCTCACGCCAGGACAGTCCACAACATCTATCATAGAGAAGCTCAGTGGCGAATAAGCAGGCTGCCCGCACCGACCGACGGAACTCCGATACTCGCGTCGTCTCGCTCGAGCGTGAAGTGGCGCCGTACGCTGAGGGCTCGTGTCTCGCGACATTCGGTGCGACAAAGGTGCTGTGCACCGCATCGGTCGAGACGGGAGTGCCGTCATGGCGTCGAGGAACGGGAGAGGGTTGGCTTACAGCCGAGTATGCGATGCTGCCGCGCGCGACGAAGACAAGAACTTCGCGCGAGCGCTCGCAGGTAGGGGGACGAACGCAGGAGATCCAGCGTCTGATCGGTCGTAGCGTACGTGCCATGCTTGACGATTTCTTCTTCGGCGAATTCACGGTAAAGCTCGACTGCGACGTGCTGGTTGCGGACGGGGGTACTCGCACTGCGGCGATCACGGGGGCGGCGGTGGCGATCGTCGACGCATTCAGGTGGATGGTGGATAACGGCAAGGTCGCGGAATCTCCGGTGAAACGCCGCGTAGCTGCGATCAGCGTCGGTATCATCGACGGTGAGCCGCGCCTCGATCTCGATTACAAGGAAGATGTGCGTGCGGAAGTCGACATGAACGTCGTGATGAGCTCCACTGGCCAGTTCGTGGAAGTGCAGGGAACTGGCGAGCATGGAACGTTCGACCGGGCGCAGCTCAACGAGCTCCTTGATCTTGCCGTTGCCGGAATTGCGAAGCTCGATCGGGCGCAACAGGCGGCACTCGGCGGCTGATTGTGGATGTATTGATGGCAACGCGAAGTGCGGGAAAACTTCGGGAGCTCACGGCGATCCTCGAGACGGAAGGGATTGAAGGCATTACGCTCGATGAAATCGGAATTGAGTATGCGCCCGACGAAGAGACCATCGAGAGTTTCGCGACGTTTGAGGAGAACGCGCTGGCGAAGGCGCGCTATTTCCATCGGAAGAGTGGGCTCCCGACGGTTGCTGATGATTCGGGGCTGTCGGTCACCTCGCTGGGAGGATCGCCGGGTGTCTGGAGCAAGCGCTATTCAGGCCGTCAGGATCTCGAAGGACAGGCGCTGGACGCCGCCAACAACGCGAAGCTGCTCGAAGCGCTGGAAGGTTTTCGGGACAGGACCGCCAGTTATACGTGTGCAGCCGCCTACGTCGACGGCGATCGCGAAATGGTGGCGCTTGGTCAGACGTTCGGCAGGATGATTAGCGAGCCCAGGGGAGACAACGGTTTCGGGTATGATCCGTACTTTTTCTCGACAGAGCTGAACAGGACTTTCGGAGAAGCGGCGCTCGCGGAGAAAGAAGTAGTGAGTCATCGCGGGCGTGCATTTCGTGCTCTGTTCGATGCGTTGCGCGCCTGATGTAAGCCGTAGTAGTTTGCGAGAGTTCTTCGGGGCGTAGCGTAGCCCGGTATCGCGCCTGCTTTGGGAGCAGGAGGTCCCCGGTTCAAATCCGGGCGCCCCGACTGATGCAACCGACAGCCCTGCTGCGTTTTCGCAGCAGGGGTTTTCGCGTGTGTCGTTGTATGATTGTTGCCTTCAGGACCGCGGGACGAGGTTACCGATGGCGATCACATACTGCTTCCCGGTCGCGTCGTAGCCGACCGTGTAAGTCGTGGGATAACGACCTGGAGGAGCGTACCGCGCGGGGAGCTTGAGCGTCGCCGACGTTATCGGAGGCTTAGTGGCGAGAAACGCTGTAGTGACCATCGGCTCATAGAACGTGAACGCTCCATTCCAAGAGCCGTAGATGAACGTCCGCGTGAACGGCTGTCCGTTGAATTCCGGCGCACTCGGATCGCTCCAGTGTGTGCCCATGTCGGGCACGGCGCCCGGGTCGCGTACGTACCCGGCCGGGACGAGATCCGCCGGAGGGTTGACGGCCGACTTTGCGCCGAACTGTGGATCTGCCGGGCTGATCGCAGCGCGCTCCGCTTCGGTGATCGTATAGAAATGGACGTCGAAATGCGGGACTGTGAAGACGCCCGGCGGCGGGTGACCGCCCGGATTCCAGTTGAGCGTCACGTGCTTGTACGGAGCCACCACAGAACCGGCTGGCAAGGGCAGCAGATACACTGTTCCGGCTGCTGGAAGCCCGCTCAACGCTGATTCCGAGAGCATCACACCGATCTCCACCGGTTCACCCTGCCCGGTCGTCTCTACATACGTGCGGGCAGTACCACCACCGACAGTTACCGTTGTGCCTAGGGCGGTCTGGTTCGGCGACGTTCCCTCTGAGCACGCACCCAGCGTCAGGAGCGCCGTCGCCACCAGCGCAATACCGGCAATGTGACGGTGTGCAACACTTTCAATGCGATCGTCGTATAACATGTCTGTACCTCCAGTTGATTGGGCTCGCCGGGCAGGAGGCGGATCCTGGTGCGCGTACAGGCTGAAACTGGATCATGTTCCGCGCCAGAAAAACCCAGTCATTGCCTGGCGGATGGCTACTCGCACGAAATTGGAGTGACACATGATTCGCGGGTCCATCAGGCGAAATAATTCGCCCTTGCGTTACAACGGCTCGGCAGCGGGACGGCCGATCCCGCGATGCTCCCGGTGGAGTTGAGAATGGATTTCGCCGGTCGACAGACGATCCAGAAAGTTCTGAACCGCAGTGCGATCTCCGAACAGCAGCCAAGGCTGGTGCTTCTCGAACGTGGCACGCACACTCGAAGGATCTGACCTCGCCGCAGCTCCCCTGATCGCTTCAGCCAGCTTCTCCGGGTCATTTTCGTAGACAACGAAATTCGGCGATAGCCGCGGCTCGCGCGGGACATGGTAATCGTCTCCAAGCCAGTGCGAGGCGGGCCAATACGCGTCCGGAGTGAACACGAGGGCCCCGCATGCCTGCACTTCGCAGATCGGGAGACCGAACGCCTCGGACGACGCCAGAAAGTAGATCGACGTTCGCCGGTAGATGGCGCGGATTTTCTCTATCGCGTAATTGCCTTCGAGAGCCTCGTACTCGACCCCGGCCATCCTGAGTGCATCGAGCTGCACCTTACGAAACGCCGGATATGCCCCGCGGCTCTGTTCGAAATCGAGAAGCGCGCGAAATCTCCCTCGCTGATCAGGGTAGAGAGTTCCGTCGTCGAGGTCGAGTCCGATCAGCGAATAGGGATGGTCACCGGGAGGAAGGGGTACCTCGGTGCCGACAGACGCCATGAGATACCAGTCATAGCGCTCGAGGCCGAATCGCCCTTTTTCGAACAGCTTCAAGTCAGCCGGTGGCAGCTGGGTTGGCTCGCCTTTCAACAGGAAACGACTCCAGCTGTCGAGTGTCGGAAGGTAGTGCAGGTCGTAATTCACAATGGGGACGTGAGGGAATCGCACGCGGAGGAGCTCTACGTTGGGCATGAGCCCCCGCGAGAAGCTTCCGGGTACGTTCGCAACTACGACGATGACGTCGGCACCCTCGAGTCGTTCGAGAAAAGCAGCGAACCCGCGTCGGCTCGTGTTGAGGCGCAGCGCGGATCCGGCAAGGGAACGCACCGACGAAATGTCCGGCCGCTGTCTCAACATCAGGTGCATCAGGCCGTCGTAGTGCAGCCGCGCGTCCGCGCCGCAATCGCGAAGCATCCGGCAGAGGCCTTCCGACATCGGCTTGATGAAGCTCGCCCTGTCGTTGGAGAGAATCTCTACGCGCATCTGATGTAGCTCACCGGAAGTTGAATGCGCGCTCAGCGATTGATCGTTGCGAAACGCTCAACGGCGACGAAACACTCCCACCACCGAGCGTCCAATCGAATGATTGAGCAACCGGTCTACGCGCCGCGCAACGGGAATAATACGCCGGTCCCAGAATAGTATCTGCTGCACCGTGGGCAGCGATCGCCGCAGAAGCAGCTTGTTCGCCAGCGATAACAGCATTCCCGCCGAATCCGCGTAACACACCCGGATCGGCTCCAGGCCCGGAGGAATGATGCTGGTTAGAGTGCGCCTGGTGTAGCGACGATGATGACCGATCGCTCTGTCGAAATCACTGAAGAGGAACTGGAATGCGGGGGATAAAACGATCAGGTGCCCGCCCGTTACCAGACGATTCCGGGCTGCGAGTAATTCGCGTGCATCGTCCGTGATATGTTCGAGCACGTCGATGTAGAGCACGGCGTCGAATGCCGGTCGAGACGCCAGATCCTCGATTGTTCCGATCACAACCTTGGGGCTCTTGCCGCCGGGCAGCGTTAACGACTGCAGACGCTCCGCGAGCAGCGGGTCCGGCTCGAGGCATGTCCAGCTCGTGGCGTCCTGCGAAGCCAGCGCGCGCGTCGTCTCGCCAATGCCAGCGCCGACTTCGAGAACCCTGCCTCGAACATAAGGCCGAATCAGCTCGGCAAAGTATGCCTTCCAGTTCTTTGCATGCGAAAAGAGCTCGAGCTCGTCTCCGATGTACTGATAGTTACCCATCCCGCTTCCACACGCATCGCAGCCCTTCGATGAACCACTGGTAATCCCGCGCAGGAAGAAAAGTGGT
The DNA here is from genome assembly GCA_036262655.1 of Gemmatimonadaceae bacterium. Taxonomy (GTDB): domain Bacteria; phylum Gemmatimonadota; class Gemmatimonadetes; order Gemmatimonadales; family Gemmatimonadaceae; genus UBA4720. Next base: position 5,154 of record DATAIM010000337.1, read on the forward strand.
GCCCGCTCGGCCAACGTGAATGAGCATCGAGAATGCGAGTGAGAGAATGACGGATTGCGTCAATAGCACGATGATGACCCCTGTTGCCGTAACCGCCCAGACGGGAAAAGCAATTGGAGTGAGCAGGCTCGCAGCGATCGTCCCGACCAGCGCGAGGAACAGCAAAGCTCCGAGACTGATCGTCGCGATCAGTGATCGTACACCGATTCGGTCACCGAATACTGACATCGCGCTCAAGCCATGCCCGATCAGCGAGACGAAATGCATCTTGGATTCTCCGAACAGCCGGCGTCCACGCGTTGTCGGCACGCTGTCCGTGGGCAACCCTGCGTGAACCACTGCGGCAGCGTAGTGATTCCAGAGCTCTGACACCACCGACAGGCGATCGAGGAATGAACGGGGAACGACACTGAAATTCCCGACGCGCACAGGAATGCCGGTCAGTATCAAATGCAGAACCCGGTATGCCTTGTACGAGACAGTGAAGATAAAACCCTCCGATCGGCGTTCACGGCGGGCGAAGATTAGTCTCGCTCCCGCATGACTGCTGAAACGTTCGAGCAATCGCGGCACATCCGAGGGTTTGTCCTCACCGTCTGCATCCATGATCACAACGCCGCGAGAGTCGACGTATCGGTCGCTTCCCCCAATCGCGCAGAGTCCAATGCAGAGCGCGCGCTGATGCCCGAGATTCCGCCTCAGCCTGAGAACGTTGACCTGTGTAATAGCGTCGAGCGGATCGGGGATGAGGTCAGACGGACACGGAGTCACCGATGCGTCATCTATCAGTACGACTTCCGCCGCGGCGCCGTACGACGATAACTCACGATCGAGCAA
>DATAIM010000338.1:0-11100 GCA_036262655.1 Gemmatimonadaceae bacterium
GGCTCTTCCGCAGCGATTGAAATGCCCTTCGTCAATGACGCCGCAGATAGGCGATAATCGTTGGGAAGTTTCCAGTAGATCGGCGATTGTAGAAGCTCCTCCGCATCTTTCACAGGCAGAACGTCGCCTGATTGGTAGCGGTTCACCACAACGCAGAGCTTCGAATCATCGTACCCCAGACGGCGGCAGACCCCGAGCGATCTTTGTGTGCTGCGAAGGGCTGGAACGGTTAAATGCGTGACGAGAATGATGCGATTCGCGATATCGAGTGCCGTCAGCGTTGCTTCACTCAGATGATGCTCGCAGTCTACCACAGTCACCGCGAAGTGAGCACGCAGGAGATTGAGAACCGAAGTGACGGCCGCCGAGTCGAACAGCTCATGATCTTCGGGATTGTCGCCCGTGGGAAGTGCCCACACACCACCCGGACAGGGCGTAAGAACCGAATTGAGAAGCTCGGCATCGACCTGGCTGCCTTTCGCAATGAGGTGGCTCAGATCGTATGTCGGCCGAAGGTTCAGAAACACTCTGACATCACCACCCGTGACGACCAGATCCACGAGCGCCACCCGGCCATCCGGCCGCTGGGCTCCAAACGCGTGCGCGAGGTTTACCGCAATGCTCGTCGACCCAAGTCCGCCTTTGCCGCTGTGAACGGCAATGAGCTCTCCCGTCTCGGATTCCTGTCGCATGCGCCGCATCAGCCGTTCGACGGAGCCCGCGAGCTCTTCAGGTTTCGGTGGGTACAGCAGAAACTCGTGTACCCCCGCGCGCATCGCTCGTACGATCAAATCCGGTTCAGCTGCCGGGGCCGTAGCGATGACTGACTTACCCGGGTCTCTCCGGATCTCCCGCTCGAGCGCGATAAGCTCGGCCGGGGTGATGCCGTCAATCGAAAGGATCACCAGCTCGAAATGCTCGTCCCGCATTTGCGCGATTGCCGACTCGCGGTCAGCCGCCTGGGTGTTACGTGCGAATCCGAAACGCGCGAGAACGCCTGCCGCCGCCTCTGGCGGGCCTGCGGCATTCGCCGCAATCAGCGCGCGCCTATGAATCACGTCACGCTCAACGGATGATGGGTGAGGGAGGACGCTTGGATGCGTCGTCGAGCCGCTTCTTGATAGCGTCCCGCGCCGGCAGTGCCGTGTCGGGGAGCAGTCGGAGAACATCCTGCGGCCGTGGATCCAGCGGATCCACCACTACGGGCGTGACCACCACCAGCAGCTCGCTCTCGTTGTTCTTCCATTGTGTGCTGGAGAAGAGAGGACCGATTATCGGAAGATCCTTCAGAAGCGGAAGCCCTCGTCTGATCTCCTCCTGCTCGTTGTTGAACAAGCCCGAGATGATCATACTTTGATCACGTCTGACGTCCACCGTCGTTTCGACGCGCCTCGTGCGGAAAGCGGGAATACGGAAGCCCGAGATCACGATACCGTTCACGAAATCCAGGCTCGAGACTTCCGGCCTGACATAAAGCTTCACAAGACTGTCGCTCAGGATCTCCGCGACAAAACGGAGCCGAACGCCAAATTCCTTGTACTGGATCGTAACCTGGTTTTGCCCACCTGTTGTCGATGGCTGAAGAATGGGAATCGGAAGCTCGCCGCCGGCGAGAAATGTTGCGGAGTCCTTGTTGCCGGCAAGAATGTTCGGCTCGGCAAGTGTCTTCGCACGGCCTGTCTGTTCCTCGAGGTCGAGCAGCGCAAGAAGATTCTTCGTGCCGAAATCCGTGAGGACAGTGAGGAATCCCGCATCCGTTGGAAGGTTGATTCTCCCGTTCTCATCGAAGACGTTGTCCGTGTTGAACGTCCCCGTCCCGACTCGTGTGCCCCTATTCCGATACAGTCCGGATAGCCCGGCACTGCGTGAAAAATCCCGGCGGACCTCAGCGATCTTGATGTAGAGGGCAATCTGCTGACGGTCGGCTGGTGAATGAACGGAGATGCGGTAGTGGAGTCTGCTGCCGTTAGCGAGCCAGAAGATCGCGTCAGTCTCACCGGCGGCCTTGGAATTGATCACGAGCTCCCTCGTGCCTACAACAACGACGTCGGCCACGTCGGGGTTCGCAATCGAGACCCTTGTGATTCCGACCGTCGTCGTCAACGGATACGCTCTGCCGACGGGCAGGTCGATGCGCACAATCGGTCCTGCCTGCGCTGCGATGGTTCCGGGAGTTGCAGTCACGAGGGCAAGTCCGGTGAGAACTGCTACCGCGCGGATCCTGGCAGAAACTTTCAGATGACCTCCACAAGAGAATGCGCAATCTGAGCGATGGCGCTGGTTAGCACCGCGCCTTCAGCGTTTGCCGGTGGTATCGAATTTCTGCTTTTCAGATTTCCCGGCGCGGTAAACGTTGACGACAGCAGAGTCCGGCGGCGGCGGGGGTGGGGGCCTCGTGATGGGCGCGGGCGCAGGCGCAGGCTTGGGCAGAGGACGGTATATCACTCGCGGCTTGGTCTGCGGCGGCAGCGGTGGAACGACGATGCTCGTTCCCTTGAGCGATGATAGCACATCACCCGAAGTGGCTCCCTTTGTTCGGACACTGTCCGGGTCGCCGTAACCGCGGAGCACGAGCTGAATAGCGCCGGTGTTCATCGCAATTGCCAGTCTCTCGGCCTCTTCCGGTGTGACGGCGAGGGTTACGGTCGTCGCGTTGATCGGCTTGCCTTGCGAGTCGCGCTGCACTTCGGTGCCCACCGAGAGCACCAGCATGTTCGACATGAAAAGCTTAGCGACCTGCCTTTCTGAAGTGCCTTCGCGAATCGTGACGAGCACGTCGACCCGGCTGTTCGGCTGAAGAAGTCCGCTGATTCCGGCCACGTCGTTGATGCGGACGGCCATGGCGCGTTGCCCGGGCGGAATCTTCAACTCGAGGCCGGGCCCGGTACCCACGGGTGCAAGGCGGCCGGGCACGATCGCTTCGCCGGCAAATACGGCGATGCGGGTCACGCGGCCAGCGACCGAATCGATGCTCGAGTACGCCCCGACGGGAGCATTCTGGACGGGCCATTCCACACTCTTCAGCGCGATTCGGTCGATCGTGCTGCCCTCTGGAATGTCGCTGCTTGCTACAACTACCGGCCGCATCGCGACGGAGCCGCTGTTGTTCGCGGCCAGAAGCTTATAGGCGCCGAAGGTTGCCGCCGCCGCAACCAGGAGAGCTCCCCAGAAAACCAGCTTGTACCGTCCGCCCATGCTCCTTCCCTTTTTTAATTCACGCCAGCGAGTTCACCAGCTGAAAAACAAGCGTGGCAACCACCCGGCACAGATCGCCCCAAATGCGATAGCGAGCCCATACGGCATCGATGACCGCCGGGACATCTTATCCGCAGAGGGAGCGAGAAGCTCCGGCGATCCAGCGGACATTCCGAGCGTGACCACCACGTCCTTCACTCCACGCAACCTTATCATCCAGATAAGCGAAAGGGCTGCTCCGGCGAGGGCAGCCACCAGCGCTCCTTCCACAGCACGTATCGGCCCGATCCACGCTCCAGCCGCAGCAAACAATTTCACATCACCCGCCCCAAGCCATCCGAGCGCATAAAACGGAAGCCAGCACGCGAGAGCGACCATCAGACCCGCAACTCCGTTACCAAATCCAGCAGCGACGGGGCGTTGGAGCATGGAGAAAGCCAGTCCCAGGATTGCAAGAACGGCTACGATGCTGTTCGGAATGCGCCGTTTACGAAGGTCTACGAAAGCCGCTGTCAGTAGCACGGCGGTGAAAATCACACCGCCCCCAATAGCGATTTGCGACCCCTCGAACGGTCGCACCCCGTCCACGGCTCAGGTGAACGTATTGGCGAGCGCGGAAAACTTCGCGGAGATCTTGCTGCCGAAGAATGTCACGGCGGTGATCGCCACGATGGCAATGAAAGCGACGAGAATGCCGTACTCGGCAAGGGCTGCTCCTTCCTCATCACTTACAAAACGACGAACTGCAAGACCGAGACGTGCCACTGCAACCTCCGGAATAAATGAGATGTGAATTACAGGTGCTCCCAAGGTTCTTGGCGTCAGGTCGGCTCCCGGTTCCCCGGAAATGACGATCATGATCGCTGTACGGCACGCGGGGGCCCGGCTGGAGAAGTGCCATCGCGAGCGAATCGGACGCCAGCGGCGCTACATGTTGGCAACAACGTGCGAATCAGCCAATGGTTCGCACCCACTCTCCCCACTGCGCATACCGTACAACCTTTCGCCGGGCGAGGCAACAGATTTGTGCCTATTCGTTTTCCATCCGGTTAATCTTGCTTGCACTCGCGACACACACGCAGTCAGTCTGATTACCCGAGACTTGTCGCGTACTGGGAGAACTTCGCTGAAATCTTGCTGCCGAAGAACGTGACCGCAGTGATCGCAACGATAGCAATGAAGCCAACGAGAATTCCATACTCGGCAAGCGCAGCTCCTTCGTCACCTCGCCAGAATCGAACTCCCCTTTCCGCCAGTCGCCTCATTTAACCCTCCGTAATGTGAAGATTCGCTCACGCGGCCGGTGCAACCCTACCAAACGATAGCGCAAAGTGCAACAACGAAGACGAGGAAGGCCAAACGGCGGCTTGCAGCGGGAGAGACAGCGATCGGTCCAAGCCCGCTGGTGGCGTTCGACCTACTCGTACGCAAAATTGTCCGCGTGAAACGCAATAATGCCCCCAGTGCCGCTGATTTGATTTTTTTTGTAGTAGCGCCGCTCACTGCTATCCGGGGAACCGTCAAGCTCACCCAGAGCGATGGTGATCTCTCCGCGCACATCCGGATGGGGGAGACGATACTGTCCACCGGATCGCTCCCGGCGCACAGCCTTGCCTCTTATACCGCTTCTGCGGATCCAATGGTGGCCCATGCGTGGCTGAGCGAGGTCATCTTCGTTTCCCTCTTCCGTGTTGGTGGCCTCCCACTCCTTTCGGTGATGACCGGGCTCATTGTCGCGGCGACCCATGCGGGCATCGGGTTGTTCCTTCGCCGCCGCGGCGCCGATCCACGGTGGGCGTTCCTCGCCGCCCTTCTCAGCCTCGCACTCGCGTCGACCCACTGGCTCACTCGACCACACATGTTCTCGATTGTCGGCACGGCGCTCACTCTTGTTCTACTCGAGTCGAAGCCTCGCTACCGTCCGATCTTCTTTATGCTTTTGTTCGCAATCTGGGCGAACCTCCACGGTGCCTGGCTTTACGGGCTGACGATGATCGGGGCATACATCGCTGGTGACCTGGGCGAGGCTCTTGTCTCACCAGCGGACCGCCCGGCGTGGCTGCGAACGGCGCGAGACAACGCGATCGCGTTGGGAGCAGCCACCGCAGCGACGCTTGCAAACCCTTACGGGATCGGCCTTCACCGCGAGGTCTTCTCCGCCGCGACAAGCTCTTCGCTCGCAAGGAACATGGCCGAGTTCCTGGCCCCCAACTTTCAGGACAATGGGCAGTGGCCGTTTCTTCTGGCAATCCTCGCGACCATCGCGCTGTTCTCGATGACTACGCGCAGGATCGAGCTGCCGTGGCTGGCCGTGATTCTTCTCAGCTCCTTTTTCGCGTTGCGCTCTTTCCGCAACATCGCGCTGTTCGGTGTCTCAGCATGGCCGTTGATCGCCTTACACACGTCGAGGGCCTGGCCCTCAAGCGCGCGAAAATTCCCGTTCTTTCCCGAATTCGCCCGCCTCGATCCGGGCTCGCGGGTTGGTATCCTCGCCGTGCCCATTACGGTGTTGATGCTGATCCTTGGGCTAAACCGCGGAAAAATCGGCGATCTTGCCGTCATCCCGGATCGGTTCAGCCCAAAGGCCTTTCCAACCGAAGCAGTCGAACGGGCGCGACAGGCAGCGCTGGCCGGGCGGGTTTTCGACGCCTGGGGATGGGGCGGCTATATAATGTATGCCTGGCCCGATGCCCGGCTGCACGTTGATCCCCTCAAGTTCAACACTCAGACGATTGATTCCTACACGATGATAGAGAACATGCGGCCAGGGTGGCGCGAGGAAATGAATCGGTGGCAGATCGAGACCGTCATCGTGCAGCCACACTCTCCCCTAGCGAAAGGATTGTCTCTCGAGCCTTCCTGGACCGTCTGGTATCGGGATTCGACCGCCGTCGTCTTCCGAAGAGCGGGAGCGAATCGTGCCCCGCCGCTCGGATGAATTTCTTCAGATCGCTTTCCCTACGGGATTCATGACGACTGCCTACCCGGTTCAGAATCCGCTGAGCCGCTTCAACCGGCTGTACGCGCAGGCACAGAAGCTGGACCGCGCCGTATTGCCGGAGCCGAATGCCATGTCATTGGCCACGGTCGGAATGAGCGGTAACCCATCGGTCAGGATCGTCCTGCTCAAAAGTGTCGACGAGCGCGGATTTGTTTTCTATACGAACCTGGATGGCCGCAAAGGGCGCGAGCTCAGAACCCATCCCGTCGCGGCCATCTGTTTTCACTGGGCCCATCTCGAGGTACAGGTCCGCGCGGAAGGCATCGTCGAGCAGGTTAGCAACGACGAAGCGGATGCCTATTTCGCGACCAGGCCCCGTGAGAGCCAGATCGGTGCTTGGGCCTCCATCCAAAGCCAGCCGATCGAGCATGCAAGCGATCTCGCTGATCGTTTCAGGCAATACGAGACCGAGTTCGAAGGCCGGGAAGTCCCGCGGCCATCGTTCTGGTCTGGCTTCCGCCTCCGCCCGTCACGAATTGAATTCTGGAAGTCGCGTCCCGGGCGTCTGCACGAGCGCCACCTTTACACGAGAAGTGGCGAGAGCTGGACGATGGAAACGTTGTATCCATGACGGTACCGCATCGCTCTCTCATGCCCTAGACTTTCGGGCATGACCATGACGCGCACTCCTCCCCCAGTGACGGACTCGGCCGAGGAAGAAGCCTGGACAATTGATTCGGCCCGCACTCTCTACAACATCGAGGGTTGGGGAATCGGATACTTCGACATCAACGACAAGGGGCACGTCGTTGTGCGCCCCGATGCGGACAACCCGGCCAGAGAGCTGGACCTGTTCGAGCTCGCGAATGACCTCGAGGCTCAAGGCGTCGGACTTCCGCTCCTCCTCCGATTCTCCGACATACTGTGCTCGCGCATAGAGTCACTCACGGAGCGGTTCTCACGTGCGATCCGCGAGTACGAGTATACCGGTGAGTACACCACCGTATACCCGATCAAGGTCAACCAGCAGAGGCACGTCGTCGAGGAAATCGTGGAGTTCGGAAAAGCCTCCGGCGTCGGACTCGAATGCGGCAGCAAACCGGAGCTGCAGGCCGTTCTCGGGCTGGCCGAGCACACGGACCACTTGATCGTCTGCAACGGGTACAAGGACGAAGAGTTCATGCGCCTCGCGCTGATGGGGCAGAAGCTGGGACACAAGGTGTTCATTGTGCTCGAGCAGCTGAGCGAAGTCGACGTCCTGCTCCAGGTAGCCGATGAGCTTGGCGTCAATCCGACCGCCGGGGTCCGGATCAAGCTTCACTCCGAGGGCTCCGGCCGATGGGCGAAGAGCGGGGGTGAGAAGTCGAAGTTTGGACTGAGCACAGCACAGCTGGTCAGGCTTGTCGATCGCCTGCGCGACGCGGGCCGGCTCGATGTTCTCAAGCTGATCCACTTTCATCTCGGCTCGCAGATTACCGACATCCGCTACATCAAGGCGGGCCTTCAGGAGATCTCGCGGTACTATGCAGAGCTTCGCTCGATGGGCGTCGAAGTAACGCACGTCGATGTGGGCGGCGGCCTCGGCGTCGATTATGATGGTTCCTGCTCTACGTCACAGGCCAGCGTCAACTATTCGCTTCAGGAATACGCGAACGACGTGGTCTACACGCTCGCGGAATCCTGCCGCGAGCTGGAGCTCCCGATGCCGCACATCATCAGCGAGTCGGGCCGCGCACTTACTGCGCATCACGCTCTCCTCCTGCTGAGCGTTATCGATGTCGAGTCACAGGCGGACAACGTGATGCCGGAGCTCAGCGACGACGACCACACCTTTCTTCACGAGATGGCCGAGGACTACAAGGTCGTCAGCACGCGCCGCGTCCGTGAGGTGTATCACGATGCGACGTTCGCGAAGGACAGGTCGCAGGAGCTGTTCAACAGCGGAGTCCTGACGCTGCGCGAGCGGGCACTCGCGGAGCAGATCTATGTTGCGACGATCACCGCTGTGGCGAAACTGGCTCAGCGCGATCGGGAAGAGTACGACGACATCATCGAGGATCTGGAGGCGACGCTGACCGATCGGTACTTCTGCAATTTCTCACTCTTCCAGTCCCTGCCTGACAGCTGGGCAATCGATCAGCTCTTCCCGATAATGCCGGTGCACCGGCATCTCGAGGAGCCCACGCGGCGCGGTACGCTTCAGGACGTCACCTGCGATTCAGACGGCAAGATCGAGCGGTTCATCGGGGCGCGAACGCCACGACCGAGCCTGCCACTGCATGCGTTCACGGATGGAGAGCCGTACATCCTCGGGATATTTCTTACGGGCGCGTATCAGGAGATCCTTGGCGACTTGCACAACCTGTTCGGGGATACGAATGCGGTGCACATCCGGCTTTCACCGAACGGTTACGAGGTCGCCGAGCTCGTGCACGGAGATACTGTCACCGAAGTGCTCGCATACGTGCAGTATCGTGGGTCGGATCTGCTTGCGACGTTTCGCCGGAAAGTTGCCGCAGCTACTGGGATCACGCGGCAGGAGGCGAACACCTTCATCGCCGATTATGTCGCGGGACTCGAGGGGTACACATATCTCGAGGGGGAGGCAGCTCGATAGAAGATCAACCGCCGGGCGTGCGGTTGGCGGGTGCCATCCACCAGCTCATGGCTCGTTGATAATATCAGAAGCCAGGGGCCAGGAGCTGGTGCGGCGAATAGTTCACAGCACGTTCAGCTGTTGACTCTTCAGGCGCCGAAGGCCTCTTCCACTCCGTCCCAGTTGACGACATTCCACCAGGCGGTGATGTAATCCGGCCGCTTGTTCTGGTATCGCAGGTAGTAGGCATGCTCCCACACGTCGAGCCCAAGAATCGGCGCTGATTTTCCTTCCATCAGTGGGTTGTCCTGATTGGGCGTGCTCGTAATCGAAAGCTTCCCCCCGTCATTCATCAGCCAGACCCAGCCGGATCCAAAGCGGCCCGCGCCGGCGGCGGAGAACTGCTCCTTGAATTTGTCGAAGCCGCCAAACGCATCCGTTATCGCTCTTCCGACTTCGCCCCGAGGCTCACCGCCAGCGTTCGGCGCCATCCACTTCCAGAACATTGAATGGTTCCAGTGTCCACCGCCGTTGTTGCGCACCGCTGTTCTCACGGCCTCGGGCACATTGTCGATCCCACGCACGAGATCGTCGAGCGACTTGCCCGCGAGCTCGGGAGCTTTCTCGATGGCAGCGTTCAGGTTGTTGACGTATGTCTGGTGATGCTTCCCATGATGTATCTGCATGGTCGCAGTGTCGATGTGCGGCTCGAGCGCATCGAACCCATAGGGCAGCTCTGGAAGTTCAAACGCCATCTGACGCTCCTTGATTAGTTCGCGGCGGCTGCGGTCGCCTTCTTCCGCTCGCGCCACCAGCTGATGATTCCCGGTAGGACAGACACGAAGATCACCGTCATGATCAGGATCTCGACGTGCTGGTCGATTCCGGGAATATAGGTACCCAGAAAATGACCGGTGAACAGCATGCTCCATACCCATAGCACGGTTCCCAGAACACTGATCACGAGAAACTGGCGATAAGGCATCTGGCCTACACCAGCGACAACCGGGGAGAAGGTCCGGATGATTGGCATGAATTGAGCGAGGACGATCGCCTTGCGACCGTGACGTGCGTAGAACTCCTGGGCCCTGAACACATGCTTCTTGTTGAACAGCAGCGAATCTTCACGGGTGAATATCCGCGGGCCACTCATCCGGCCAATGAAATAACCGAAAGAGTTGCCCGCCGCCGCCGCAATGTTCAACATCAGGCCGAGCCAGTACACGTTCATAAGGCCGCGAGCGGAAACGAGGCCCGCGGTCACGAGCAGAGAATCACCCGGAAGAAAAAAACCGACCAGAAGACCGGTCTCGGAGAACACGATTGCTGTGAGGCCGAAATATCCGGCCCACTTTATGAGAGCTGGGAGATCGGAAAGATTCGTGAAAAGCTCGCGGAGCTGGTCCATGAAAACAGCGTGAGGGGGAATGCCGGAAAGGAGAACGTCAAGTTCAACCTTTGATCACCTCTGGTCAACCGTAACCGATCTTGCTTCAACCGTGCCGCAACCGGCGCGGAGCCGCTGGCATCGGAAGGGAATGTCGCGGCGAGCGGAACGCCGCTTCAACATCGCCTCGTCGCTCCTGATCGTCCTCATCGTGCTCGGCTGGTCATGGTCGATCGCAAACGCGCGTGATGAAGTCGTAGAAGGGTCATCTCCCACGGCCGCCATCGTGTCTCGCGCGTTGACCGACTCTCGATCCCCCAAGATGGCCTACCTCACCGATGCAGCACTGGAATTTGTGGATCCGCTGCGCGGAGAGAGCGGGAAACTCCGGGCCAGCGTGCAGCAGCCCGGCGAAAAGCTTCCAACCGACACGCTTCCCGAAGGCGCTGTTGCGACCTTCACATCTGGTGCAGCGGCGGAATCGACTACAGTGAATGAAGCGCCGGCACGAACGGGGATCTGGTCGCTTGCCCTCACTGTCGGGAATGCAATCCGCCCGATTGCCGATTTTTCCGTTATTACACTCAAGCCGGCATCCGCGAAAAAGTCAGGGCGAATAGGGCTGTACTATATCGGCAACTGGCCATCGACCACACGAACTGCAAAGGCGCGCTACGACGCGCCCAGCGGCTTCATCGAAGTCACGCGCGAACAGCAGAATACCGAGCTCTCCGACCACTTCAGGCTCAGGGATTTTTTTCCGCATGACCAGCAGAATGTCTGGCCCAAGTACATCGTCGTGGAGATGAAGCTGATAGACAAGCTGGAGCTCGTCCTTCAAGAGCTCGAGAAGCGCGGGATCCGCACCGCCGGCGTGAAGGTTATGAGCGGATTCAGGACGCCCCAATACAACCGTTCCGGCGGCGACCCCCGTGGGAGGGCGTCACTCAGCCGCCATATGTACGGTGATGCGGCCGACAT
>DATAIM010000339.1:0-2463 GCA_036262655.1 Gemmatimonadaceae bacterium
CCCGATGGCCTCGGCTGGCTCCGCGCAGCGCCATCGATCGGAGCACTTCTGCTGATGGTTGGAATAGCGCATCGACCCCCGATGCAGAAAACCGGCTGGACGCTGATAACCGCTGTCGGCGGATTCGGCATTGCGACGATCGTGTTCGGACTCTCGCGCTCCTTCGGACTGTCACTCGCGATGCTTTTCATTCTGGGCGGCCTCGATGGGATCAGCATGATCATCCGAGGCACGCTCGTTCAGCTTTGGACGCCTGACGAGATGCGCGGCCGTGTCTCGGCCGTCAACAGCGTGTTCATCGACATGTCCAACGAGCTGGGTGGATTCGAATCGGGAGCACTTGCGGCAGCGGTGGGACCAGTCGCCGCGGTGGTTGGAGGGGGGCTTGGAACGATTGCGGTTGTCGCAGGTGTTGCCTACGCGTGGCCCGAGCTGCGCAAGCTGGGTCCACTCACTCCGCCCGCTTTGCCAGCAGCGTCCCCGGTTCCGGCGGCGGCTCAGCCGGTCAATTAGCCGGGCTCGGCGAGGAGACGAAGTGTGTCCCGATCCATCCGGTGGCCGCCATTGAAGGTCACGAGTTTGTAAGAGATCCCGCTCGCCTTCAATCTCTGCTCGTAATCGGCCATCATGGCAGGATCACCGAACTGGTCGCGCACCCCGTAAACGATCACAAGCTCGACGTTGCGGAAGAACTCAGCAAATTGTTCGAGGTCCGCGTCGCTGGCGAGGAGACTGCCCCACATGAGGAGACGATCGGCCCGCGCATTGCCGCGCGTGAGCCAGCGGTTCGCGGTCGCGCCGCCTTGCGAGAAACCAACGACGGTGACGCGCACCCGTTCGCGGTCGATCTCCCTCATAATCTCGTCGTAAAGCGTATCGAGATAGGTGACATAGTCGGCGATCTCCGCATCGCGATCTTCGCGCGTCATCCAGGTGGCGCCGACCTTTGCATCCGGTCCGTGAAACCCTGGCCCGCTTGCGATGTAATACCTCGAGAGTGCTTCGGGTGCGATGATGAGTCGTTTCTCGTTCGCGATGGGGTCGAATTCCTTCAGGAAATCGGACGCGAGCTGACCGTATCCGTGGCAGACGAACCAGACTTCGTCGATACCAGGATGAACGTCGCCTGAGGTGTAGTACCGTGCGGTGCGTCTGACGGGAAGATGGTGCGCTTCACTCATGCGCGAATGATAATCGAAACGGAACATGTCTTGCCTCGCCTGACTCGTGCGCGTGCACGTATCGGGGACAAATCCACTCCATTGTCGACGACACAACTCTCCAGACTCGGATCCTTCCTCGCCATTGCGGCGCTTCTCTCATCGTGTGACGTGTCGGAGGAGCAGGAAGTCGCGATCGGCCAGCAGACCGCGCAGGATGTCGCCGCACAGATCCCGGTCGTGGCCGATCCCTACATCGCCAGCTACATAAACGAGATCGGCGATACGATCGCGAGTCACACCAGCCGTCGCGATCTGGACTGGCACTTTTTCGTGGTGAATTCGCATCAGGTGAATGCGTTTGCGCTGCCCGGCGGATTCATTTACGTCAACCGTGGCCTCATCGAGTCGGCGGATCGGTTCGACCAGCTCGCCGGAGTGCTCGGTCACGAGATTGGTCACGTCATCCAGCGGCACTCGGTCAAGCAGATGCAGAACCAGCAGAAACTCGGAGCAGTCGCACAGCTCGCGTGCACTCTGACGAACATTTGTGAGTCAGAGCTTGGGCAGGCGGCAATCAACATTGGAGGTACGGCGCTCGTGGCCCGATACAGCCGGGCCGATGAGCTCGAGGCAGATTCGGAAGCTGTGGAGAACGTGCTCCGAGTAAGAATTGATCCGGAAGGAATTCCTTCCCTTTTCGAGGTGCTGATGCAGCAGCGGAGGAGCGAGCCGTCGGTCGTCGAGAGCTGGTTCTCCACGCATCCTCTCGAGGAGTCAAGAATCGAACACGCACGAGTGCTGATCAAAGATTCAGGAGCAGCTACGGCGGGCGGGCTCCTTCAGAATCTGCCGAGCTTCATCGAGTTCAAGCGCCGGATTGCAGCGCTGCCCGAGCCGCAACGTTCACCCGCTCAGAGGTAGCTCAGCCACCAGTCCGACCGGCGACTTTTGATGCTCGCGTACCATTTGCAGACAGGATAGAGCAGGAGCACTCCAGCAATCCAGGCGGCGTAAGTCACGCCGAGATTGAAGCCCGCATCCAGAGGCAGCGAAGGTCCGGGCCCGGGAGCGCGGAAGAAGATCCAGGTATCCTTCCCGGCGATGAGGCTGAGCAGGTATCCCATTCCATGCGCAACCGGCCATTGAAGGAGATAGAAGAACAGCGGCACCCGCCCGTACGTGATCAGCGCTCGCGAAACCGCATTCGGCAGCGTGTCGGTGCGCCGATTCAATCCGTCCCATGCTGCGAGCAACATGAGGGCCGGCCCAAGTGTCATCATCAGAAAAAGCAGTGACGGCG
>DATAIM010000340.1:0-4828 GCA_036262655.1 Gemmatimonadaceae bacterium
CAACCAGCGGTGACGCGACATCCACGGTCAGCTCACCGCTAGAGAAACCGACGACGCGTCCAAGCTCGACCCCGCGATTGTCCGGATGGCTGCGGGTTATATAGCCGCGCCCGGCGCGGCCGTGGTACATGCCGGGCGTGAATCCGCGGCTGAATATCTGGACGAGGTTCTGCTCCTCCTGCGAAGAAATAAGCGCATCCCGGCCTGAAGCGACGCGCTCGAGGGTCTGCCGATAATTTCGCGTTACGACTGCGACATACTCGGGCTTTTTCTTCCTCCCTTCGATCTTCAGGCAACCGACACCGGCTTCGGCGATGTCGCGGAGGCTCGCGTACGCACCCAGATCCCGTGCAGAGATGAGGAAACCGGAGTCGAGCGTCTCTCCCGTGGTCGCATCTTTCAACAAATAGTCCTTGCGGCATGACTGCGCACACGATCCACGATTCGCGCTTCGCTCCGAAATCATCCCGGACATGTAGCATTGTCCCGAGTAGGAAATGCAGAGCGCGCCGTGAATGAAAGTCTCGAGTCCGATCTCTGGTACCGCACTGTGGATTGCGCGGATATCGTCGAGTGTGTTCTCGCGCGCGAGAACCACTCGCTCAACGCCGAGTCGACGCATGATCGCGGCACCAGCGGCATCATGAACAGTCATCTGGGTGGAGCCGTGGATCTCGAAACCCGGATAAACTTTCCGGATCAGGCGAACTACGCCCAGGTCCTGCACGATCGCCGCATCGATCCCGCGATCGATGGCGTCCCCGAGGAATTCGAGTGCATCCTCGAGCTCCGACGGTTTTACGAGGGTATTAAGAGTCAGATAGATCCGGACGGCGCGCGAATGTGCGAGGCGACATGCAACTTCCACCTCGTCGAGAGTCAGCTGCGCCCCCTCGTCACGGGCATTGAAGCGCTCGGCGCCGAGGTAGACGGCGTCAGCACCGTTTGCCACGGCGGCGCGGACTGCGTCCAGTGACCCGGCCGGGGACAAAAGTTCGGGGATGCTGTTCTTCGCGGGCACCCCTCAATCTAGCGTCGCACGAGGCCGGAGTCCCGCGGCGCTCGAAACAAAAAGCCCTTGCGTCGACATTATCAACGCAAGGGCTGCCACCAGCCCTGGGGAGGCCTGGATGGCTATCGCTTTGTAGTTGTATCGCCCTTCAGCGAGTCTGTCATGGGACCGGTGCCAGCGGTACCGGTAGCGCCTGTACCTGTCGTCCCGGCTCCCGTCGTTCCGGTTGTGCCGGTTGTGCCGGTTGTGCCGGTTGTGCCGGTTGTGCCGGTTGTGCCTGCTCCCATGGATCCAGTGGTACCTGGCTCAGTGCCAGCCGTTCCCGGCTGTGCAGTCATTCCAGCATTCGCAGACGTGTCGGACATCGCCGTTCCGCTGGCGTCGTCTGATTTTTTGGAGCATGCACCAAGGCTGACAATCATGCCTAGCGCGGCTGCCGCGCAAAGTTTGCTGTAACGCATCGTCCCCCCGCCATTGTTTGAAAAATTGAGGCCCTGCGGCCTGCAGCGATGTTTGGCAAGTCCAATACCCGCAGGAGCGAATCAGGATGAATGGGACTCCATACAATCGTTGACGCTGCCTCGGGAGCGTTAACGCGTCAAATACCAACTGCCCTTTGGTACAACATCGCAATCCGTTGAGTCAGCGGGCCGGGCGAGCCATTTCCAACGGGGCGTCCATCGAGCCTTACGATTGGCACCACCTCGGTAGTCGTCCCTGTGATGAACAGCTCATCCATCTCGCTGAGCTCGGTCGCGGGGATCGGGTCTTCGATCAGGCTGATTCCGTCGCGGTGCAACGCCTCCACGACGATCTCCCGCGTTATTCCCGGAAGAATCAGATTCGACAGCGGCGCCGTGCGCACACATCCGGATTTCACCCCAAAGAAACTGGTATGAGTTCCCTCCAGCGCGGCCCCATCCCGAACCAGGATCGCCTCGAAGGCACCGTTTTCCTTCGCTTCCTGGTTGGCGAGCACGTTGGCAATGAGGGAGATCACCTTGATGTCGCACCGCGACCATCTCAGGTCCGGCCGCGTGATCGCGCCCACTCCGGCGTTCAAGTCCCCCATATCGGGGAACGGAGCGCAGAAGGCGTATACCGTTGGACGGCACGGCACCTTCGGAAAGGCGTGGCTTCTTGGCGCCGCTCCACGCGTGATCTGGAGGTATACCATCGCCTTTCCCGATTCGCCAAAGCCGTTGCGATCGAGCAGCTCGCTGAAGACCGTCTCGAGAGGGTCAGCAACAGCGCCGTCAATTCGTGATTCATGGAGGCTTCGGCGGAGCCGGCTCATATGCCTGTCGAGGGCGACGAACCTCCCGTCGTATGCCGCGGCTACTTCATAGATCCCGTCGCCGAGGAGAAATCCGCGATCGTCGGGAGAGACGCGCACTTCGTTCTTCGCGATGTACCGGCCATCGAAATACACGATGTCGCCCGCAACTGGCTGCTGAGCCATTTGGGGGATGGTCGCATCGGCAGGGCGTAAATTTGTCACGGGCGGTCGGTCCGCCGGTCGACGAACCGCAGCAGAACCGCGGCAACAAGGAAGCCAATAGCCGCCCAGCGGAGCGCAGGCTCTCCTCCACGCACCCCCATACCAAAGAGGACTGCGGCGATCAGGGCCAGCGTGAGCTTCGCGATCGTCATAGGTGTCATCGTGCTGCCCGGGCTGCATCGAGCCCTAGAGTTTGTAGCTCCTGCTCCGGCACGTCGATCGTCATCCGAAGGAGGGCCGTAGAGAACACTTTCCCTTGCGCATCCGTTTTCAGCGACAAGGTACCGCCGCCGTCGAGCGCGCCATGCAGGAGGAAGTTCAGCGCGTTCAAGTTCGGCAGCTCGTACCGTGTTACGTCACCAGTGATTGCTCCCTTGAAATGAGCGGCAACGGCCTCACGCGTTACGTATCGGCGCAGAAGCTCGTACCACTCCGGCTTCAACGCGATCAAGCCGACGTTCGCGGTGTCTCCTTTGTCTCCGGAGCGAGCATGTGCGACTTCGACAAGCCTGATCTTCATCAGACGATCTCCACCTTCGTTGCGACCACTGCCTTGTCGATCAGCGCCGGCCAGTAGGCGACGATTTCCTCGACCTTGGGCCGGCCGCCTGCGAAACCCGTCACACTCGGCGGTCCATTCAACACGAGGGGCGCGATCTCGCGCGTAAATCGCTCGACGTCTTTCCGCACTCCTCCGCGGACTCCGACCCGAAGCTGCACTTCCGGAAGCGAGGGCTCGAGATCATGAAGGTCAGCGTACGCAAGAGGACCATGTGTCGCGGACGCTCCGACGAACTCCGTCATCACGTGATCGAACCTGAGCCCGAGACGGTCGAGTCTTTCGCGCAGGATTCTGTCAGCCGCCTGCGCCTTTTCCAGCGCATCCGGCCAGGAATACACGAGTGTACCGACGGCCTTGAACCCCGCGCTGTAGGCGATGGATACCTTGAGCTTGTCGGTCGCCGGCCGCCCCTTGATCCCGAAAACGCGGACACGATCCGGCCCCGCATCTTCCAGGCGGATGGTCGTGAAATCCGCGATCACATCCGGAGTGATGTACTCGTGCGGATTACCCATCTCATAGACGAGCTGCTCGGTGACGGATGGCACGGAAACCCTGCCACCTGTCCCATCGTGCTTCGTTATCACGAAGGTGCCGTCGGGACTGGCCTCCGCAATTGGATATCCGACGTTCGCGAGATCGGGTATCGATCGCCAATCGTAGAGGCAATTTCCACCGGAGCACTGGGCGCCGCATTCGATGATGTGCCCAGCAATGATTCCTGCCGCGAGCAGGTCCCAGTCGTGAGCTCCCCAGCCGAATTCGTGCCGCAGCGGAGCCATCGTCAGCGCGGTATCAGTAGACCTGCCTGTGATTACGACGTTCGCCCCCTTCGCCAGCCCTTCCACTATCGGCGTGGAGCCGACGTATGCATTTGCCGAGAGAACGCGATCCCGGATCGAGGCGAGGGGTTCACCGGTATCCATGTTCGTCAGAGCATGCCCCGAATCGATCAGCTCGTCTACGCGCCCGAGGAGGTCGTCGCCTGTGACGACGGCGATGCGGAGCCCGTCCGAATTCGAGCTCGACGTCAGGGCCCTCACGGCGGTGGCGCACGCCGGGGGATTCACGCCGCCGGCATTCGCAATCACGCGGACGCCACGCTCGAGCACCGCGGGGAGGACACTTTCGACCGCACCCACGAAATCGCGCGCGTATCCCATCGAAGCGTCACGCTCCTTCTGCTTCTGAAGGATCGACATCGTCACTTCGGCGAGATAGTCGAGCATCAGGTAATCGATCTGGCCACCGGCAACCTGTTGTCGCGGCGCATCGAGGGAGTCACCCCAGAAGCCCTGTCCGCTGGCGACGCGAACCACGTTCTTCACGTGGTCTGCCCAAGATGTGGCGGGAGCACGAACGCCCCGAGGTGCGGGCCCCTGTTTCGCAATGAAGTGCGCAACGACATAGCAAGCACCTCGCGCGTCTCTTCAGGATACACGATGGCGTCGATGTAGCCTCGCGCACCCGCGTAACGTGCGTCGAGCTGCTGGTCGTAATCCGCACGCATCGCCTGTACTGCCGTGGCCACTTCGGCAGCCGCTTCCTCACCCTGGACCTTCGCTGCGTCCAGCGCGGGGCCATGTACGGCCTGCACGGCTGATTCCCCCTCCATCACACCCATTCGCCCGGTGGGCCAGCTGAAGATGAAGTCAGGATCGAATCCCTGTCCGGCCATCGCGTAATAGCCGGCACCGGATGCGTGATTCACGGTGAGGACGATCTTCGGCACAACTGTTGTCGCCATGGCTTC
>DATAIM010000341.1:0-5446 GCA_036262655.1 Gemmatimonadaceae bacterium
ATTGGCGTCCGACGACGCTGCAGTGGTGGAAGCGCTGCTTACGGTCTTTGGCGAGGCGTTCGACGACGTAGACACTTATGGGCGAAAACGGCCCGGCCGGGAGTATCTCGGTGAGCTGCTTGGCAGCGAATACTTTATCGCGCTGGCCGCGATGGATGGAAACGAAGTCGTTGGTGGCCTTGCGGCTTACGAGCTGAAAAAGTTCGAGCAGGAGCGAAGCGAGATCTATATCTACGATCTTGCTGTCGCCTTGTCCCACCGGCGCCGAGGAATTGCGGAGGGGCTGATTCAGGTGGTGAAAGCGATTGCGGCAGCGCGGGGCGCCTATGTCATCTACGTACAGGCGGATCTCGGCGATGAGCCGGCAATTGCCCTCTATTCGAAGCTTGGGCTGCGGGAAAACGTGTTGCACTTCGATATTCCGGTCGGTGATGGGGATCGCACCACCTGACAAAGTCCACGTCTCACGGCCTTCGCGTATCTGCCGGCCTTGATCGTGGTTCTCCGCCGCCCGAACGAAGGGGATCTCTCGCCAGCTCCGTCAGGCTCTACTGCGTCCTTTTCGAGAGATAGGGCAGCACGAACAGATACAAACCCGTCAGCACGAGCACGGCGAGCGGCGGCAAGGGCGAGTAGGTCACCCAGCTCACGGGCCGCCCCTGCGCCAGCGAGACAAAGTTGGCCGCGACGGTCAGCACGAACACCATCGACACCCAGCGGTGAATCTGCCTCACCCACTTGTTCCAGTTCATGGAATCCTCGAGAGATATTTGACCGAGCTTCCCGGCGGGCCAGACCGGCCACCGTTACGCGGCCAGCCGACGGATCGACCCGCTTTTCTCACGTCAATTCTTCCAGCCAATAGCGAAGAGCTATCGCTATCAGCTACCAACGAACGGCACCAGTCAATCGACCTGCCAGGTGATTTGTTCCGGATGACAAAATAGCAACGCGATGCCGGAAAGATTAATTCCGCGGTGGAAGTACATCGCGCTGATCGCATCGACGATCGTGGCAGGGTTGCTGCTGCACAGCAGCCCCGCCGTTCGTCCGCTGACCGCGGCCGGACGTGACATTTTGGGAGACGCGCTCTGGGCCGCAATGATATTCTGGTGGCTTGGCGCGCTGGTGCCTCAGTTGCGCCAGTCAATACGCGTCATCATCACGCTCGTGATATGCACCGCCGTTGAGCTGAGCCAGTTGTATCACGCCGCCGCGATTGACGCTGCTCGCGAGACGCTCGCTGGACAGCTCGTGCTGGGAAGCGGGTTCGATCCACGTGACTTCCTCGCATATGCAATGGGAGTTTTCAGCGCAATGATGCTCGAGCGGGCGATGTTCAACCGGCGCGAACCTTCGCAGCTCCCCTGATCGCGTGGCTCGGCCGCGGCTCACGCCGCCGCTAACCGGCTGGAGAAGGCGGCGCCGTGTGAAGAGTGCGCGCCGTGGGGCTCGATGTCCGCCTCCCGACGCGATCGAGTCCTCTCACCTCCGGCAGATATCGTGGCGGCATCAACATCCGCCGGACGACGGAACGCAACCCAGCCCTGACAAGAAGAGGATAAACCCGGAACAGCGGCCGCAGCCACTCAGCAGAGCCAAGCCGCATC
This sequence comes from Gemmatimonadaceae bacterium, assembly GCA_036262655.1. GTDB lineage: Bacteria > Gemmatimonadota > Gemmatimonadetes > Gemmatimonadales > Gemmatimonadaceae > UBA4720. Next base: position 1,611 of record DATAIM010000341.1, read on the forward strand.
AGGCTTCGCACATGCTCAGGGGCTAGAATCGCCTGAGTTTTCAACAGAAGACGATAACGCCAGGGCCCGAGGTGATTTCGGTATGCCGCGTACAACCCATTGGTCGCCTCGCCGCGCAGGAGATCGCGCTGAAGGTGACGCTTGCGATCCGCTTTCCACTCTGCGTACGACGCAGGTAACTCGGGAATCCCCAAGCCAACGCCGACGCGGTAGAAAACGTCATACAGCTCGCGCTGCTCATCAGCGCTGAGCGGACGCGCCAGCAGCTCATGCGCTCTCTCCGAGTAATCGATGAGCATGTACAGCACATCGCGATGCGCCCAGTCAGGAATCGATAGCCCGCGCTGTCCTTCCACTGCCTGATGAACGGCGCGGATCCGATTGAGAGTGGCCGAAGCAGTCACCTCGTCGGCAAAAACGATCTGCTGAGAGTACCCCGCTGTCGAGAAGAGGCGACCGATCGGATCGCTCGGCACTTTCCCCGTGAAAAACAGCCAGTCCACCGCGCGATTCAGCGCAAACTCGGCGGCAGATCCAGCGAAGACGAGGAGTATCATATCCGCATTGCCCCAGATCGTCCGCACAATCGAACCACGACGCACGAAATCAGTCACGACACTCCCCCGTAAAACGCCATGTCGGAGAAAGACACTACGGGTCGGTCCGTGAGCGCGTTACGGCATGGGGACGAGTGCGTCCCCCAGAGCTTCCGCGCAGCTGGTCTGTGACGGATACCTCCCTTAGTTCCGGCAGCTTGCGCGGAAGACCGCCCGACTGACCCGATTCGACGCCGGCGCAGGGAGAGTCGAGTGCCTGTCGGTCCTTTGCCCTTCTCGCGAGCATCAACGATCCGGCGGCTGATGCTGCACTCAGGAAAATGAAGGGAGGCCCGACCAAGCTGATGATCTGCCATGTGCCGATGGTCGATCCCTCACGACTGGCCAGGCCTAGGGCTACCAGAGCGAACGGAAACAGTGTCAGCAGCAGACCACCCAACGCGCCCCATGCAGCGAACTGCGGAACCGAAAGGTCGTCGAACCTGCGATGTCGCCCCGCTACTCCGAGCACTATGGAAAAGATCAGACCGGCGATGAATCCCGGGACTCCCAAGGCGGGCAATGGCGCGTCGAATACCGCGAAGAACCTGTCCCACGCGAAACCCGGGAGCAGGACACTCGTCAGGCCTATCAGCAGACCTCCGACGGCCCACGCCAATGCCCACGTGAGGCCTGTTCCCAATGCTCCACGGAATCGTTTCAGCCACTTCATTTCTTATTAGAGCCTCTCTTCCCCGATATCAAACGCGTGCACACCAAATGCCCGAATCCAACTTACTTTGTATCGCAAAGTACTCTAGGCAACCGTTTGCTGACAAGGGGCGGGAGAGCCACAGCTGATGGTCTGTAGCCAATAGCGAGAGCTGTTTGCTGTTTGCTGGAAGAATCGGGAGACGGCGGAACGGCCGGACAGGAGCCGAACGATGATATCGAGGAGGTTCCGCTCACGTTTTCGCTTATCTCGTCGGACAGGTGCCGTTGCGAATACCCCCTGCCGCACCTCAGGTTAATCCAGCCTGAAAAGAAAAAGGACTCGACGGTCAAGAACTCCATCAGGAGCCATCCACAACGTGCATCGTAATCTGCGACCACTTATCATCGCGGCTTTTCTGGCGCCCCTCGCCTCGGCCGTCGAGGCGCAATCCCTGACAAGCCTGACATCGGAAATGCACTGGCGCAGCATCGGCCCATTCCGCGGTGGGCGCGGTCGCGCCGCAGCAGGCGTCCCATCACAGCCGAACACGTTTTACATAACGTTCGACAACGGCGGAGTGTGGCGCTCCACCGACTTCGGGGCGAACTGGGTGCCCCTCTTCGACGATCAGCCAACCGGCTCGATCGGCGCGATCGCAGTCGCGCCATCCAATCCCAACATCATTTACGTGGGCACCGGGGCCGGAATCATTCGTCCCGATCTCGCGACCGGCGACGGAGTGTACAAGTCCGTTGACGCCGGCAAGACATGGACGCACCTCGGTCTCCGCGACAGCCAGATGATCGCGTATATCGACGTGGATCCAAAGAATCCGGACCGGCTGTTCGTCGCCGTGCTGGGCCATCCCTATGGCCAGAACGAGGAACGCGGGATATTCCGCTCGACGAACGGCGGAAAGACCTTCGAGAAGGTTCTCTACAAAGACGAATACACGAGCGGCAACGACGTTCGCATCGACCCCGCGAATCCCGACATTGTGTACGCGGTGCTCTGGCAGCAGCAGCAGAGCTTCATCGAAGGACAGGGATTCGGCGGGGCTGCAAATGGCGTGTTCAAGTCGATGGACGGCGGCAACACGTGGAAACCGCTAACCGTCGCATCGCAGCCGATAATCCAGGCCAACATCGCGATCGCGCCGAGCAACTCGAAGGTGATCTACGCCCTCGCCGCGGCAGCGACTCCGGCCAATAGTGTCACAGGCACGGTGAATCTGTACAAGACGATAGACGGGGGAGACCACTGGGCCCCGGTTGCCGCAGACTCGACCCACCCCACGGATCCGCGGCCGCTCGGACGCATCGGCGGCGGCGATCTCCCGACCGTCACTGTCGATCCGAAAAATCCGAACGTGATTTACAGTGCCTCGGTCGTCATGTGGCGCTCGGAAGACGGCGGACTGACCTGGACGGCGGTCCGCGGCTCACCGGGCGGCGACGACTACCAGCGGATATGGATCAACCCCAACGACACGAACATCATTCTCGCGATCTCGGATCAGGGCGGTGTCGTCTCGTCCAATCGCGGGAAGTCGTGGAGCAGCTGGTACACCCAGCCGACTGCCGCGATGTATCACGTGTCGACTGACAACACGTTCGCTTATCGCGTCTGCTCGGGGCAACAGGATTCGGGGTCGGCTTGTGTCGACAGCCGCTCGCCGGACGGGATGATCACGTTCCACGACTGGCATCCGGTCAACATCCAGGAATACGGGATCGCAGCGCCTGATCCGAAGGATCCCGACCTCGTTTACGGAAGCGCGCGCACGAATGTCTCCGTTTACGATCGCAGGACTTCGCAGACAGCAGCCGTCGGACCGGACATGAGCGCTAAAGGTCCAAACGGGGAGAGCTACAACCGGAATGTCCGCACGATGCCGGTCAACTGGTCGCCGCTGGATCCGAACACGATGTATTACGCATCGAACGCTGTATGGAAGACGACAAACGGCGGCAAAACCTGGACGCGTATCAGCCCCGACCTGGCGCGCCAGACGTGGGAAGTGCCAGCCAATACAGGCAAGTACGGGAAAGACGTGAAGCCTGCGCCGCTTGGAGCAATCACTGCGCTGTCACCTTCACCAAAAGACATCGGTGTCATCTGGGCCGGCACCGACGATGGCAACATCCAGACAACGAGTAACGGCGGGACAACATGGACGAACGTGACGCCCGCCGAGATCAAGCCATGGACTCGGATCTTCAACATCGAAGCCGGTCACTTCGACAGGAAAACGGCCTACGCCGCGGCAAACACCCTGCGGGTTCACGACATGAGCCCGCACCTCTGGCGGACGCATGACGGCGGGAAAACCTGGAAGGAGATCAACAACGGCATCGAGAAAGGTGCGGTGACCAACTCGATTCGCGAAGATCCGAAGGTCAAGGGGCTTCTTTACGCCGGCACTGATACGCAGGTGTGGGTCTCCTTCGATGATGGCGAGCACTGGGAATCGCTTCGCATCAACATGCCGGCTATCTCCGTTCGAGACCTTCAACTGAAGGATGACGCTGCGTGTCTCTGTTCCGACTTGATCGCCGGGACGCATGGGAGGGGATTCTGGATTC
>DATAIM010000342.1:0-5987 GCA_036262655.1 Gemmatimonadaceae bacterium
GTCCACCCGATGACTTGCGTCCACCCGATGACTTGCGTGCACCCGAAGAATTACGACCGGCCGAGGACTTACGACCTCCGGACGATTTTTTCGCACCACGCTTGCGTGGTACCTTGGCGCCCTTCTCTCGCGCCTCAGACAGACCGATCGCGATCGCCTGCTTGCGGCTCGTGACCTTCTTTCCGCTTCCGCTTCTCAGGGTTCCCTTTTTCTTGCGGCGCATCGCCGATCCGACACGCCTGCTGGCCGCCTTACCGTACTTTCTTCCGCCGGATGATTTTCGTGCTGCCATGACGAAGTCTCCTATGTAGTGGCACGAGCGGCCTAGGCCGCAATACTCCTGGCCTTCGCCAGGCAGTAGTCGAAGTAATCGAGGCTCGCGTCGGCGCGGGCCAGCAGGCCTTCAGCGATCCCGATGCGCGAAGCAGGGAACGCGGCAACCTGCGGCTGAATCACGTGCTGAAGCCAGCCTTCCGCATGCCCGATATCGATGACGGCGTGTGCTCCATAGTAGACGACGCCCGCCTTCTTCATCCCGACTCGCAGCGCTCCGTGGACCACGCGTGTGCACCGCTGAGGTGCGAGAAGCTCGACTGCACCGAGGGTACCTTGCGCGCGGAATGCGTTGCGGCGCGGAATGCAGCTCCAGAGCATTACGTTGACTCCGGCAAGTACCTGCCATGGAAGCTCCGAAGCATCCGGTGCCTCGAGGCGAAGATCATCGATGAGCCGATGGAAAAGGTGTGTGTGAACTGCATGACTTTTTCCCTTTCCCATCTCGTCCCAGTAGTTGGACGCCATCTCCATCTTCACCTCGCCTCGTGTGCCGAGCTGGGCAAGAGCGACCAGATCATCGAACGCTGCTTCGCCGGCACACTCCATTCGAAAAAACCACTCGAGCTGATCACGTGTGGCCTCAGATGCGAGAAACGCGTAAAGGTCGTGCTCGTAGAGTGGGTGGCTGAATGCAGCGGACCGGAACCATGACGCAAATGCGGCCGGATCCGAGGGCAGCGAGCTTTTCGATAGATCGCGCTCAGAGCGCGCACGCCGGAGTGTGTCACGCTCCCAGGGCAGCTCGAGCTCGCGCATGAGTCTGCATGCCAGCGGGTGAAACTGGTTTTCGATTCCGGATTCTGTGGGAAGCCTCACGTGCTGCTGGTACAAGGTCAGGAGAGCGCGATGCAGTGCTGCTCGGGCGGAGTGGTCTATCCACGGAGCCGACTGACGTTCCGTGGTTTTGTCGGCCGGATACGCTCTCGACGCGAGCATACGCGCACTTCGGATCAGGCGGCGCTCCAGTCGCGGATCACGCTCGAGGATACTGTCCAGATCAGGATCCACGAGCAGACTTCTCAGCGCGCTCGCAAGATCAGACTCGAGAGTAATTTCGCCCGAGCGGGCGGGAAGCAAGGCGACAGCAGGCAGCTCGATAGACTTAAGCATGGCTCCATGCAGGTTGTTTGACGCGTCAACGAAGACGGTGCGGCGCTTGCATTCACGCTCGTCAAGGGCTTTTGCAAGAGCTGAGCCCTCGCATGCAGTCCCATTCAATTGCGGAGCGATGCCGGATCGATTTCTTCGCCCGATACCACACAGCGGATTGTTACCTTCGTTTCTGCGTGAAGCGGGCAGGCTCGAGCCATTCCTGCCTCCGTTCCGATTTACGTCGTTTTTCTCACCGGAAGACACTCTCCTCTGTGCCGTCGCCGCCGAACCCGCGCTGCGGGAGGCATGCTCTGATCGAGCGGAAAAAGGCCAGGCATCCGAGCCGATGCGGATTGCCGAGCTTACCACTGGAAGTGGGTTGGTGGGATTGTATCTCCTCGGGCTCGACAACGAGAGCACGCTCACCGGACTCGATGTCGATCCCCGTGCGGTGGACATCTCGCGAGAGAATGCGAGACTGCTGGGGCTCGAAAGCAGAGCGAACTTTGATCGTGCAGATCTCTGGTCGGAGGAGACGATCGCCCTTCTCTCAGGTCATCATCCGCACTTGATCGTCTGCAACCCGCCCTACGTGCCCGAGCCGCCCACTCGCAGTCTCCAACTCGAAGCAGGTGCCGGACCAGAGGGAACGGCCCACCTGCTGCGCACGATCGAGCTGGCGCAAAATCTCAAGCCTCGGGCGATGGCGCTCTCCTGGTGCAGCCTGTCGGATCCCGAGGGAATCGTGTCGCGCGCGGAGTCGATCGGGTATTCGCTGACCTCGCTATTTATCGTGGTGATTGCAGATGGAGAGTATTCGGGATCGGTGCACGAGTACCTGCGATCGCTGCCGCGTGCCTTCCTCAACGAAGACGCTGCGACAGTCAGGAGAGTCGCACCCGACGGAGCGGGCTCGTTCGCGTATCTGCTTCTGGCCGGCGACTTCTCACTCCGAAAGGTGGACGATGAGCCGATGAGTGCTACCGAAGCTGTGGGCGGATTGTGTCGCGAATTCGCCGCCGGCGGTTTCGCCGCACTGGAAGCGCCGAAGGCTCCCTTCCCAGTGCGAACATGGCTTCTCGACAGATGGGATGAATTACGCCTTCGCGCATTTCTTCATGGCGAGATAAGCGCGTAACAGCATGCGGTTTCTAGGAATCGGAGAGACGAACGACCTGGGAGACATGTACCTGCGGCTGATACGCGCCGGGCATCAGGTACGAGTGTTCGTCGCCGACGAATCTTCAAGAGACGTCATGAACCGAATGCTGGACTTCACCAATGACTGGCGTGCCGAGCTGTCGTGGATTCGCGAGGCGGGAGATGAGGGAATAATTCTCTTCGAGAGTGCGTCAGCCGGTGAGACGCAGGATGAGCTCCGAAACGAGGGATTAAATGTCATCGGCGGAAGCGCGCTCGGAGACAGGCTCGAGCAGGAGCGCGGATATGCCCAGCAGGTGTTGCGGGATCTCGGCCTTCAGACCGCGTGGACTCGCGAGTTTACAACCTTCGATGATGGCATCGCCTTCGTGACGGCCTCACCGGGACGGTATGTATTCAAGTTGAATGGAGCGAACTGGCCGTCAACGAGAAATTACGTCGGGCAGATGCAGAGTGGTGCCGACATGCTCGCCCTTCTGAGGGTGACGCGCGACAACTGGGACCTTGCAGAAATTCCAAGCTTCGTTCTGATGGAGCACATCACTGGAGTCGAGGTGGGGGTAGGCGCGTTCTTCAACGGAGAGAGCTTTCTTGGGACCCCCAATCTGGACTGGGAGCACAAGAGATTTTTCCCCGGGGACCTCGGCGAGCTCACTGGCGAGATGGGAACGATTGTCACCTATCGCGGTGGCGAAAGACTTTTTGACGCAACACTCGCCCACCTCGCTCCGATGCTCCGCGATTCGGGCTACGTCGGCTACATCAACCTCAACACAATCGTGAACGAGGCGGGTGTCTGGCCACTGGAGCTCACGTGCCGTTTCGGCTATCCGGGGTTCGCGATTCTCGATTCGCTGCATGCGGAAGAATGGGGCTCGATTTTCGCCACGCTTATCAGGCGTGACAGGCAGGTGATCGAGACGCGAAGCGGATTCTCTGCAGGAGTAGTTCTGACCGTGCCCACATTCCCTTATTCCGATGGGTACTCCGACGTGGGATGCGGCACTCCGATCTGTTTCACCGAGACGATGACCGAAGCAGATCGTGACGCACTGCATCTAGGCGAAGTGACTACGGCGGGCGATCAGCTCATGACCGCTGGCGTCATAGGGTACATCATGGTTGTGACAGGAGTCGGTGACACTGTCGAGGAAGCGTGTCGCACAGCGTATGAAACAGCGGAAAAGGTCATCATCCCGAATGTCAGGTATCGGAACGACATCGGAGCCCGATTGATTCGCGAGGATTACGCCGCGATGAAGTCCCTGGGATGGCTCGATTGACTCAGGATATCGGCGCCGATACCGGTGTCGCTCGTCGTCTCACGGCGGGAATCGAGCCACCGAGGCACCGTGAGATACTGATGCAGTGCCTTACCGGATCACTATCGCCGGCAGTGGCCTTGATGCAGCTCCTCATCGAGACCGAGGATGTCGCTCGTGTCCGGGCAACGGTCGATGAAGTGACGCGCAGGGCGGCATTGGTCTCTCGCGCGACCGATAGTCTGGTGCGCGACAGGGTAGACGAGCTGACGCAGCTGATCGTCGAAAACGAGCCCGGGTGCGAGAGGATTGCGGAGATGCTCAGATCGAACATGGACACCTCGGAAATGGCACCGTCGGTTGAAGAGGGAATCGCATTCTGCGAGCGCCTGTTCGACTGGTCGGTCCAGCAATGCGAGGAAGCCAGCGTGGCACTCTACTCGCTCGGCAATCCACAACTGCTCGAGCGGGCGTCGCGGGAGATCATCGCTCTGCTCGAGCAGTGGAGCGTATTGTCGCAGGATCGAGTGGTTCTCGACATCGGTTCCGGGATTGGCCGAATCGCGGCGGAGCTCGCGCCCAGAGTGAAGGCGGTGGAGGGAATCGATGTGTCGGAGCGAATGGTCGATGCAGCGATTCGGCGCTACGGGTTTCTCAGCAACGTGCATTTTCGAAAGGGTAGCGGCCGGGATCTCGCAGATTTCGCCAACGCCTGCTTCGACGCGGCTATCGCGGTCGACACATTCCCATACATCTATCAGTCCGGGCCCGAGCTCGTTGCGACGTACTTTGCTGAAGCGCGTCGTGTGCTACGTCCCGGTGGTGACCTGGTAATCCTCAACTACTCCTATCGCGGGGATCACGCGGCTGATGCCGCGGATGTCGGGAGATTCGCAGACAATTCGGGCTTCGATGTAATCGTTGGAGGGGTACAGCCGTTCACGATGTGGGATGGCCTAGCGTTTCACCTCCGCAAGGGACTGTAAGGCTCGGGCACGGTCGCCAGCTATTGCTCATCAGTGCTCGTCAGAGCTCGCGCGGCGTTCAGTCTTCCGCCGGTCGGCGTGTCTCCTATGGCCTCTGCGGCTGCGAAACCACCGCCCCGTAGAAATGGTCAGAACAACGAGCAGTATGAAGTAGATGATCTGCACGACGTCGTGAAACACCGGCAGTCTGTTCTCGAAAAAAAAGACCGCGCCGCCGATCAGCAGACACGCGATCCAGGGCCCGAAAAGCGGGCCAATCTTCCGGCCGTAGAAGAGCCGCCTGCTCGTTTCGTTCCCCGGAGAATCAGGAGGAGGCGAGGTCATGCCCGTAAGCTACTGCGCCGTCTCTTCAGCCGCAGACTGCACGGCATGATCCCACGTCCCGTACATGGGTATCGGTCGAAGTGGGGACGTCCCGCGGTTATTATCGGGGGATGCAACGCGAGAGCATCACAGTGAGAATGGGGGAGGAGAGCGACATTCCGGTCATTCTCGAGTTCATCCGGGGGTTGGCCGAGTATGAAAAGCTGAGGGACGCGTGCATCGCGACGGAAGAAAAGCTCCGGGACACTCTCTTCGCCGATCCTCCGGCAGCAGAGGTAATTATCGCGAGCATTAGCGGCACGCCGATGGGTTTCGCGCTCTTCTTTCATAACTACTCGACGTTTCTCGCACAGCGGGGCCTTTTTCTCGAGGACCTCTTCGTGAAACCCGAAGCGCGAGGGCGCGGAATCGGTGATGCGTTGCTCGCCTCACTCGCGCATCTGGCGGTGAATCGGAACTGTGGTCGTCTCGAGTGGTCGGTGCTCGACTGGAATGATCTCGCAATCGGGTTCTACAAGCGCATTGGTGCCCGTGCGATGGATGAGTGGACGACATTCCGGATGACGGGGCCCGCATTGCGCGAGCTTGCGTCGCGCTCTCCGATGGTGGAGTGACATTGCACGTGTAAAGCTCTTTGTTCGTTCGTCTTGAACGACCTGAAGGGCAGGGGTAACTTGCGTTTTCGGCGCCGTGGCCAAGTGGTAAGGCGGCAGACTGCAAATCTGCTATTCGTCGGTTCGATTCCGACCGGCGCCTCTGCACCGCAGTCCACAGCCGACGGCTGTGAGTTCACGGTGATCGTCGGGGCCCCGCCTGCGCGTGGCCC
>DATAIM010000343.1:0-3947 GCA_036262655.1 Gemmatimonadaceae bacterium
TGGCACCGGGACACGGGATTCAGTGTCCATTTATCGGTGGAAGGACCGGCAGTCGATCTCTACATTGAGCGCATGATAACCACATCGCTTCCATCCAGAGACCGAATGTATCGCGCCCTCACCGAGCGCGACGGGACATTCGACGGTGTTTTCTTCGCCGCCATCAGAACGACGGGTATCTTCTGCCGCCCGACATGTTCAGCGAGAAAGCCGAGGCCGGAGAACGTCGAGTTCTATCCCTCCGTCCGAGATGCTCTTGGGGCTGGCTATCGTCCGTGTCTGCGCTGTCAGCCGCTGACGCCCGAGGGCGCGGCGCCGCGCTGGATCGAGCGTCTCCTTCACCAAGTCGATCGGGATCCGTCGCGGAGGTGGAAGGATGAAGACCTCCGCGCCGCCAACCTGGATCCTGCGAGGGTGAGGCGATGGTTTCTTCGTCATCACGGCGTGACATTCCAGGCCTACCAGCGTGCGCGTCGGCTTGGCCTCGCTTTCAGTCAGTTGCAGGAGGGCGAAAAGTGGGAAGGCGTCGCGTACAGTCACGGATTTGAATCGGCCAGCGGATTCCACGAGGCCTTTTCGAGGACGTTTGAAACACCTCCAAATCGGGTCGCGGCTGTTGAAGAATTCGAGCCGGTGGTGATCACGCGGCTGCTGACGCCGCTCGGGCCCATGCTCGCGGGCGCCACCGGTGACGGCGTGTGTCTTCTCGAATTCGCAGACCGTCGCATGCTCGAAACCCAGCTCGAGCGTGTTCGGAAGTGGTTTGGCCGCCCGACAGTTCCCGGAAGCAATCCGCACATCGAGCAGTTGAAGCATGAGTTAGATAGCTATTTTACCGGCGCGCTCCGCAAATTCACCGTGCCCCTGCTTCTCAAAGGTACGGACTTTCAGGTTGCAGCCTGGACCCAGCTGATGGAAATCCCCTACGGCGAAACCATCAGCTACGAACGCCAGGCCCGATCGATGGGAAGAGCAGGAGCTCAGCGCGCAGTTGGAAAAGCTAACGGCGATAATCGCATGGCGATCATCATCCCCTGTCATCGCGTTGTGAGACAAAACGGCGAGCTTTGCGGGTACGGCGGAGGGCTGTGGAGGAAGAAGTTTCTGCTCGACCTCGAGCAGAAACACCTCCGCTCAGATGCCTGAGCGACGCCGCCTGTCGATCTTCGCACCCGGCTGATTGGACGAAGAGCCCCTTTCCTGCATCAGGTCTCCTTCTGAATCCTCCCTTCACTGACGTGACGTTTCGTCTCTCGCTCCCCCTTTAACGACAGAAGCGCGAGCAGAATCGCCCCGCACGTGATCGCCGAGTCTGCCACGTTGAAAGTGTAGAATCGCGTGTCTCCGATGCCGATGTCGATGAAGTCGATCACACCCAGCGAGGATGTCAGCCGGTCGGTGAGGTTCCCGAGAGCGCCGGCTGCTACGAGCGCAATCGCGATTACCGGAGCTCGTGAAGTTTCAGGGGTTCCCCTGTAAACTGCAGCGAGGACTACGAGAATTATCGCTGCGGTAACGGCGAATCCCACGCGCGAGTATTGGCCAAGTGACAGTCCCATCGCCGCGTCACGATTGTACGCCAGTGTCAGCCGAAAGAAGTCGCCGATCACCGGGTGCGGAACGTGCGCCGGTGAAATCTCCATGACGACGAGCCGCTTCGTGATGAAATCCGCAGCGAAAACGCTTCCCAGGACGGGCCAGAAGATTCTTGCTTTCGGGGAGACTGGCTTGAGCATGGGCCAACAATAATGCTGCGCACGGAGGGCCGCTGCTTCCCGGCCCTCCCTTTCGTCAGTCGCGCTTTTCGGCCGCGCCGGTCACGTTCCTCTTTATCACGATCTCATCACCCGATTCGGGTCGTTTGATGATCACTTCCTGCCCTTCTGTAAGCGGCACCGTGACCTCGTTGTCGCCCACCTTCGGCAAGCCCGTCACTTGCCCCGCGTCGTACTCCGCGGACGATCCGCGACGCAGGCGCGCGTCGCTGTACAGGTCATCCCGATAATAGTCCTTCGCATCCGCCGCAGCGGCCGCAGCGGTCGCAGCGGTCGCCCCGTAATAGCTCCGAAGCGACGTCTCGTACTCCCTGGTGATTGGCCCACCCTTGTAAGCCGGAACACCCGCGAGCCCCTGGATGGGAAGACGCTCGAGGAGAACGTCCTTCCGATTGGGGTCGAGACCAATCGCACCAATCGGCACGAGCACATGTCGGTCGTTGTCGATGTTGAGCGCGCTTTTGTCCACTTTCACGTGGACATAGCGCACTCGGCGCTCCGCCTCATCGACGAGCAGCTCTTCGACTTTTCCTACCTTCGGTCCCTCAGGGGCCCGGACTTCCCATCCGCGAATGTCATGATCACCATCCACAACCTGAAAATTCTTCAGATCTCCCAGTCTGACCAGTCGTGATTCGGCGGCCGATTCGATTTCCCGGTTCCTGTCCATATACGGTCCTCCAGATTTGTGCGGGGTATCGCGGCTTTAGGGCGTTTTGCTTGCGCCCGTTGAATCCACAACAGCTCCGCTCGGCGTAGTTGTCGGTGTTCCCGCGCTCTCCGCGCGATTGGACCAGAGCCACCAGCCGATGACAGCCGCAACCACCAGCAGGAGAAGGATGAGCATCCACGGCGCACCTCTCTTCTTTTCCTCAATCCGGATTTCGGCCACGCTTCCCTCCTTTGCGACAATGGTCCTTCGACGTGAGAGGAATGATTCTGCAACGAATGTTCCGCCGAACGGTTCGTTCGGCCGAGTGCGGCTAATCGCCCAGGCTGATGCCGGTTGCACGTGCGGCCGCGACAATGTCGTGGCTCGACTCCACGCGCTTTTCCTCGCGGATTACGTCGTCTATCGGAACTGTCACGAGATGGGGTGATTGAAGTGCTACCATGCGTCCCCACGCTTCGTCTGATACCGCGCGTACTGCGGCCGCGCCAAAACGTGTTGCAAGAAGACGGTCGTAGCCCGTTGGCATTCCGCCGCGCTGCAGGTGACCAAGCACCAGCGAGCGGCACTCCTTGCCTGTTCCATGGTTGATCTCCTCCACCAGCCTTTCCGCTACGGAGCCAGCTCGGATCTCACGTGGCGCCGACGGGGCATCCTTCGGATACGCACCTTCCGCTGCAACGACAATCGAGAAATTCTGCCCCGCCCTGTCGCGACCGCGAATCTTCTCGCAGACCTTGTCGATGTCATACGGGATTTCGGGGATGAGAATTACGTCCGCCGTCCCGGCAACGCCCGCGTGGAGAGCGATGAACCCGGCGTGCCTTCCCATCACCTCCATCACAATCACACGATCGTGACTCTCCGCCGTGGTATGCAGCTTGTCGATTGCTTCGATCGCGGTGTTCACCGCAGTATCGAAGCCGAATGTTGTAATCGTGCAGCTGACGTCGTTGTCGATCGTCTTGGGGACGCCAACGATCTTCAAACCGCTTCTCACGAGCTCGAGCGCGATCCCGAGAGTCCCGTCACCTCCTATGGCGATGAGCGCGTCGATCCCAAGACGGTTGACATTCGCTATCAGCTCGTCGGTGCAATCCCTTTCGACGTAGTCGCCGCTCTCCGTCTGGACCGGGAAGCAGAGAGGATTCCCGCGGTTCGTCGTACGAAGAATAGTGCCGCCAAGGTGCGCGATCCCGCTCACCGACGAGCGGTTGAGGGGCATGATGTCGCACTCGCCGAGCAACCCGATGAATCCGTGCCTGATGCCAACTACATCCCAGCCTCGGTTCACTGCCGAAAGAACGGCAGTGCGGATGACCGCGTTCAGCCCCGGCGCATCTCCCCCACCGGTCAGAAGTCCAATTCGCATCGCACGCAATCTACACTTGAAGCCCTTCGCGCTGGCATCCTCGCCGCCGACCATGGAAGGCCGGCCCCTGGCTCGAAACGGAGTCGGAAACGAAATGCTGGTTTCTTGCCGGCCGAACCTGTAAAGGTGA
>DATAIM010000344.1:0-3731 GCA_036262655.1 Gemmatimonadaceae bacterium
GAGTAGAAACTCCCCAACTCGTATTCCACGCAAACTCGGTTGATCCTGTCTCGGATTGGAACTTGAGGTCGAATGCCTTCGCGAAGTTCTGTCCGAGGTTGTGGGACGTCCCCGCCTGGAGCGCCTTGTTGTCCTGCATCATCGCTTCGCACGAATACGTGCGCAGCGCGCCGGCGAACCGCTCAGAATCGGTTTTGATTCCGGTGACTACGGGCATTGCCATCCAGCTTTCCATGAAATCCCGGTAGACGCCGAGCATTTTCTGCGCTTCTTCCTCCGCTTCCTGTTCCGTCGCGTGAGCGGTGTGGCCTTCCTGCCAGAGAAACTCGAGGGTCCGCAGAAACAGCCGCGTTCTCATTTCCCACCGCACAACGTTCGCCCATTGATTGATGAGCAGTGGCAGGTCGCGGTAACTCTGTACCCATTTCGCGAACATCGCGTATATGATCGTTTCCGAGGTAGGCCGGATGACGAGGGGCTCGTCGAGCTTCCTGCCTCCGCCGTGCGTCACAACCGCAGTCTCGGGAGCGAAGCCCTCGACGTGTTCCGCTTCCTTGTGCATGAAGCTTTCAGGAATCAGCAGCGGGAAGTACGCGTTCTGGTGGCCGGTATCCTTGAACGCGAAATCCAGCTGCCGCTGCATTCGCTCCCAGATACCGTAACCGCGCGGCCGGATCACCATGCAACCGCGAACCGGCGAATAGTCCGCAAGCTCCGCGCGAAGCACGGTCTCATTGTACCACGCGCTGAAATCCTCAGAGCGTTTGGGAAGCTTCTTGTCGTCCGCCATTTTATTTCAGTGAATTGATAAGATCTGCCAGCGCCATCGTGCGCTCGGTTCCAGCCTTCATGTCCTTCAGTTTTACATCTCCGTTTTCGTATGCTCCGCGTTCGATCAGCACCGCGCTGCTCGCGCCTGCCGCACCAGCCGCCTTGAGCTGCCGCGAGAGCTGCTGCGGCTTGAGGGAGTACTCTACGCTCTTATCGTGCTTTCTCAGCTTCGCCGCCACACTCATAACTTCGGTAAGCAGCGATGGGTCGTCAGCCGCAATCCAATAGTCGGTGTGTTGACTCATTTCCGGAATCAGCCCTCGAGCGCGGAGCAGCTCCCTGATCACTACGTCTCCCATTCCGAAACCGAGCGCGGGGAGGTCGGCGCCGCCGAGTGTCTGAAGCAGTGTATCGTATCTGCCTCCGCCGCAGATCGCGCGAAACTCTCCTGCAGTGTCGAACAGCTCGAACACGATTCCAGTGTAGTAGGCAAGGCCCCGGACAATTGACAGGTCGAGCCTGACCCATCCGCCGAACCCGAGTGACTCGAGGTACGAGAGGTAGTCGCCGAGCCTCTGTATGTGCTCTGTGGCGTCTGCGACGTCAGCGTATCGCGCGGCAAGAGATTTCACATCGTCGAAGGCAAGAATCTCTTCGATCGCATCAGCCGCAGCATCGCTTCCCGCAGTTTCTCGCAGCCTGAAACGCGAGACCTCGCGCGGCTCCCGCCCGCGCTTGTCGATAACGCCATAAACGGCTGACATCGCTTCCGGCGCGACACCGGCGTGATTCAAAAGCGCCTGAAGCAGCCGGCGATCCGAAACGCGAGCGTTCACATCCTGCGCACTCAATCCCATCTCACGCATCGTGTCGAGAGCGATGGCGAGCAGCTCGGCATCCGCAGCTGCCCCCGCCTCGCCGACGATGTCGACGTTCAGCTGGAAATGCTCTCGCAGTCTCCCCTTCTGCTGGCGCTCATATCGGAACAGCTGGGGAATCGAGAACCAGCGCACGGGCTTCCTGAGTGCATTGGCGCGTGCACCTACCATTCTAGCGAATGTCGGCGTCATCTCCGGGCGCATTGCGACGTCGCGTCCGCCCTTATCGGTGAATGAGTAGAGTTGTCCGACGAGCTCGTCGCCGCTCTTCTTCCGGTAAAGATCGAGCGGCTCGAGTGGAGGGCCGTCATATTCAACGAACGCGAAGCGGCGCAGCACGCGGCGCCACACGCTCATGATGTAAGCGCGCTCTGCGAACAGCTCTGGGTAGAAATCTCTGAATCCGGGTAACGCTCCCTGCGCCATTGCGGAAAGCTACGCCCTACATCGACTTAGCGGCAAGCAGATAAAGCAGGTTAGACATCTGGCGCACCGAGCAACATGAGTGCGTCTCCGACCGTGTGGAATGAACCCGTGACAACTACGGTCTCGGCTTCGGAACGGGTTGTCACAGCATTTCCGAAGTCCGCATCGATGCTCGCGCGAATTCCCGTCTCATTCGCAAAGGCCAGAGCTTCCACAGGATTCCATGCGCGGGACGGGGGCGCACCGGGGGGCTGTACAAGGATGATGCGATCCACAACAGATGACAGGATTTTCATCATTTCCCGCCAGTTCTTGTCGGCGAGGATTCCCAGGACTCCCACTATCGGTCGCTCTGGCTTGATCTGCGCGAGCGTTCGGGCGAACGAGGCCATTCCGTCCGGGTTATGCGCGACATCGAAAATGAAGTGTTCGAATCGCTGGAATCGCCCGGCAAGTCTTACCTTTGGTAACACGTCCCGCGCGACGTCGATCGATACCGACCAGTCCGCTCCAGCCGACTTTAGCATGGAGAGAGCGACCGAGGTGTTCGCGGCCTGTGCCGCGCCAATCAGGCCAGTTGTGACTCGAGCCGTCTCGCCGCCGTGTGTCAGAGTGAAGTTCGTGCCGTCCGCACCGACGACCACGTCGCTCGTCTTATACAGACGTGATGCGTCGATGACCGCAGCGACACCGCTCAGAGCGGCGGCACGGTAGATCGCCACCCTCGCATTCGTTGACATCTCACCGATGACGGACGGCGCGCTGCGCTTGAATATTCCAGCTTTTTCGGTCGCAATCGCTTCTTCCGTTTTCCCGAGATATTCAGTGTGATCGATCGATATGGAGGTAATGCCGGCTACAATCGGCCGAATCACGTTCGTCGCATCGAGACGCCCGCCGAGGCCCGTCTCGATCACCGCAACGTCCACCTCGCGGGAAGCGAAATAGTCGAATGCCATCGCAGTCGTGATCTCGAAGAACGTCGCGCCGAGCGCCTCGGCGGCGGGCATCCATCTGTTGAGGAATCGTTCCACATAGTCAGCGTCTATCCGCTCCTCGTCGACAACTATCCGCTCCGAGAAGAGGCAGAGGTGCGGGGACATGTACTTGCCGACTCGACGGCCCTTCGCGCGGAGGAGCGAGTAGATCGTCGTGACCACGCTTCCCTTCCCGTTCGTTCCCGCGACGTGGAACGAGGGAAACTTCTCGTGCGGGTTGCCAAGACGCTCGAGGAGCGCGATCGTACGCTCGAGGCCAAACTCCGATGTAGAACCCGTCCGCGCAAAGAGCGCGTCGAGTGACCCGCGCTCCGGGGTCAGGCCGCGGTCCATCCCGCGGCAGGCTTCCCGCTCATGTGTCGAAGGAGCTGTCCGACTGTCTGCTTGAGCTCCTTCCGGTGAACGACGGCGTCGACCATCCCGTGCTCGAGGAGAAACTCGGAGGTTTGAAAACCTTCCGGGAGATCCTGACCAATCGTCTGCTTGATCACTCTCGGTCCTGCAAACCCGATTACCGCCCCGGGCTCGGCAAGGATTGCGTCACCGAGCATCGCATAGCTCGCGCTGACACCGCCGGTCGTCGGATTGGTGAGAATCGAGACATAGGGAATGCGTCGCTCCGCCAGCTGCGAGAGGATTGCGGCCGCTTTCACCATCT
>DATAIM010000345.1:0-12787 GCA_036262655.1 Gemmatimonadaceae bacterium
GGTTATCGACGAGGAAACCGCCGATGGTGGTGAGGCCCGTGTGTCGCGGACGAGCGTGTGCGGCAGCTGGGGCCCCATCGCCGGAGAGCTGAGATATTTCGCCGACAGGTCGGGGAATCCGAGGGCCGCTATCGAAGGAACGCAGATCCCGATGCAGCTGATTCGGCGATACGCAACGCGCGGCATTTCCGAGATAGCGTTCGACGCTCGGCACAAGGGTGGACAGCTCGTAATTCAGCGGACCCTCGAATATTTCGGATTCGAGCTCGAGCGCGATGTCGAGGTCGTCGACGAATTCCCGACGGAGCTCGCTGGCAAAATCCGCCACGCACTCGCTGAGGCGCTCGCGAAAGGCCAGGTGCGGCATCCGTCCGTCAAGAGAAACCGGGCGGCAGTGGACGAGATACGCGAGACATACCGGCGGTCGGGCGGAAAGACGCCACGATTTGGTCTTGCCGATCTCACACGATGGTACGAGGAGCGACTCCACGACGTCCGCTCGATGAACGCTCTCCGCAACCTACGACTGACGCTGAACCCCGACGAGATCGTGTCGCGTGATCTTCGCGAGAGTCTTGGGGATCTGCCCGGCGCGGTGATCATTCGCGACCGCGAGGTGGATGTGGAGTACGACGTCGAGGACCAGGACGGCTCACCTTTCGGCGTAGCGCGGCTTCGGCTTCCGGAAAAACTCGCTCGTACGATTACTGAAGACGAGCTTCCAGCACTCGACCGTCCAATGAGGTTCGTGGTGATTCGCGGACAGCGCGGAGCGGTGCGCGCCAACACTCTCGACGAGCTTCAGGACCTGCTCACGCGCCCATGGTCGCCTGATGAGACCGACGAAGCAGACGATATCGCGGAGAGTGTCTCAGGCGATGAGCGCCGCGCTCGCGAGCTCGCGAACAGGAAGCGACACAGCCGTCGGCGTGACGGTCGTGCGGCGCGTGGTGCGCGAACTGGTGGCGAAAACGGTGAACGGCGGGGCGGCGGGCGTCCATCGGGCAAACCGCGACGCGGCGGGGGCTCGCGCCGTAGATTTCGCGGGCGATGAGCTCCGACTTCCAGCGTTATTTCAGCGACCACGCAGCAGTCGTGGAGAGCAGTACCGTGGCGCTCGAGGCCGCATCGACAGCCGCGAACGACGCGCTCGTGGCCGCATTAGCCGCCGGTCATAAGGTTATAACTTTCGGCAACGGTGGGAGCTCAGCCGAAGCGAGTCATCTCGCGGAAGAGCTCGTCGGACGATTCAAGAAGACGCGTCGCCCGTATCCGGCGATGTCATTGTCA
The DNA here is from genome assembly GCA_036262655.1 of Gemmatimonadaceae bacterium. GTDB lineage: Bacteria > Gemmatimonadota > Gemmatimonadetes > Gemmatimonadales > Gemmatimonadaceae > UBA4720. The sequence goes on from DATAIM010000345.1 coordinate 1,291, forward strand.
GCCGATTCGAGTACAGTCACCTGCATCAGCAACGACTTTGGCTATGAGGCGTTGTTCGAGCGGCAGATCGAGGCCTTCGTGCAGCCGGGCGACGTTGCCATCGCGCTCACGACGAGCGGAAAGTCGGAGAATGTCCTCCGGGCATTGCGGGCTGCGAAGCTAAAGGGAGGAGTCACCGTCGCACTTACCGGGGCTGCGGGGTTGAGCGGTGGTGAAGCAGATCACGTCATCGCTGTGCCAAGCCGTGACTCCGCATTGATCCAGGAGATTCACCTCATGCTCATCCACATATGGTGCCAGGCGGTGGAGTCAGCACTGGGCGCCGAGTGACGTCAGGGCGTGACAGTCTCGGCCGTCGGAATGGCCTCTGAAGGTCCCTCGGCGCTTTCAACCGGCTCCCAGCTCGACAGCGCGTCTTCCTTGTAGCTGATCCAGCCGGTTGTCTCGTCGACAACCAGCTCTACCTCGGTGCCAAGCGGCAAGGTGAGGTTCGGGACTTCATGCCCCGCGGGAAAATCCATCAGGATCGGAACGTCGAGGTCCGAGAGCAGGTCGAGCAGGAAGTCCTCGAACTCGTCTTCCTCCGAGCGATCGAGCGAGAGTTGTCCGATGACGACGCCCTTTACATTGCGAAGAACGCCGGCGGCGCGGAGATGCACGAGGCGCTCGTCGGCAAAAGACATCGGGTCCGAGGTTTCTTCGAGAAACAGAATCGAGTCGCGAGTATCGATCTCGTACGATGTTCGGATCGTTTGCTGGACAAGCGACAGGTTTCCCCCGGTGAGCGTCCCGGTGACCCTCCCGGGTCGTACTGCCCGCGCGATGTCGCGGCCGAGCTTGCCGGACGGGCGCGGTGTCGTCATCGCGGTCAGCAAAGAGGCGGTGCTGGGGTCGCGCAGGACAGGAATCAGGTCGTCGACCGTAGGGCCATGAAACACCCGGAGGTTCGCCTGGCGCATCAGCCACAGGTGAAGCGCAGTGATGTCCGAGTAGCCAACGAAGATTTTCGGATTTCTCCGGAACACTTCCGGCTCGAGGTAGGGGATCATTCGTGTTGCGCCGTAGCCCCCGGTGCCGCCGATGACTGCCTTGACGCGCGGGTCGAGCCACATCCCCATGAAGTTGGCAGCGCGGTGCTCGTCCTGCTTTCGAGTGAATCGCCGAAGTTGGAGGATGTCCGGGTCGAGGATCACCTCGTACCCCGCGCGCTCGAGCGCTTTCGCTCCACGCAGCAGCTGGCCTTCGCGCGGCGAGTACGACGGGGCGACAACTCCGATCGCCTGTCCGCGCGCAATGGCCGGCGGTCGTAGCAGCTCCGGGCGAGGGAGATCGACCGTCTCGGGGGTACCATTATCCGAGCGCGCTACCCCGTTGTCCTTACTAGATTCCGTGATATGCCAGACTCGCCTGTAAAGGAGTTGACTCCACCCTCTCCGCCTCCGCTGGTAAAGCAGGGTGCGGGCCGGGACGTCTACTTCAGGAAAGGATTCGGGCTCAAGTCGGAGGTCCAGGCCGAGCTCGCGTCTGATTATAACGGCCGTCTGGTGGATCTGCTTCGCGAGCGGGATTTCCGTCTCGAGGCGGACGGAACGACGGTGAGGCTCGCGCGCGAGTTCGGTTTCTGCTACGGGGTGGAGCGCGCGGTGGATTACGCGTACCAGACGCGACGGAAATTTCCGGAAAGAACTGTTTTTCTTGCCGGGGAGATCATCCACAACCCGCACGTGAACACGAAGTTGCGGGATATGGGCGTCCAAATCCTGGAGATAGGGCCGGAAGGCATCGATTACAGCGTGGTTACACCGAGTGACGTGGTGATACTCCCGGCGTTCGGCGTCACTATCAGGGATTTTGAGACGCTCCGCGAAATCGGCTGTGTCATGGTCGACACAACCTGCGGCTCAGTGCTCAACGTATGGAAGCGCGTCGAGAGCTACGCCCGCGACGGATTCACCTCGCTGATCCATGGGAAGTACTACCATGAGGAGACGCGGGCGACAGCATCGCAGGCACTCAAATATCCCGGCGCTCAGTACTTCGTCGTCCGCAACATGGACGAGGCCAAGGTCGTCTGTGACTTCATCGAGGGGCGGATTTCCGGCAGCGAGCTGATGTCGCGCTTTGGCCATGCGGCGTCACCAGGGTTCGATCCCGAGCGGGACTTTCAGCGGATTGGCGTTGCGAACCAGACGACAATGCTTGCGCGCGAATCCCTCGCGATCGGCGTGGAAGTCGGCAGCTCGATGGCGCGCGCGAGAGGTGAGGCCTACGCGAAGGCCAACTTCCGTACCTTCGACACCATCTGCAGCGCGACTCAGGAGCGGCAGGACGCCGTCGTCGAGCTCCTTCAGCATCCGATCGACGTCATGGTGGTCATCGGCGGCTACAACTCGAGCAATACCATCTCGCTCGCGGCCCTATGCTCCGAGAAAGTCTGCACCTACCATATCGAGGATGCATCGGCGATCGATCCAGCGACCGGGTCGGTCGTCCACCGCCTTCCTGGATCTAAAGTCGACGTGACGCAGGAGAACTGGTTGTCCAGGCCCGGGCCCGTCGAGATCGGGGTTACTGCCGGAGCCAGCACTCCCAACAACAAGATCGGCGATGCGGTCGCGAGAATCTTCTCGACGCGGGGAATCGCTCCGGAGAGCATCCGCTAGACCGCTCCACCTGGCCGGAAAACGATGTCAGACAAGTGAAACAGTGTTACCGTCGCGCCGGCAAATCGTGAGTAGTGTGCTGGTGCGCGGTTTCGCTGGTGTTCGGCGCGAAACTTGTTATGGTAGGTGGCGTACAAAGACGGGAGGATTTCTTTTTGGAGGATGTTATGGAGCACTTCGGAGTGCCCCCCAGGCCTGATCCCAAGGCCGGTGCGGGCGCGGAAAAACCGGAGGATGTGCTGAATCTCGGGGCGTGGTTCCAGAAGGGCTGGACGACTGCCGGAAACATTGGTGAGAAGAGCGCAGATCTGGTTGCAGGAATTTTCGACAGGTTTCGTGAAGCGGACGCGCTTGGTTACGACAACGACGGAGAAAACCAGAACGAAAACTGAAATCGTCAGACCGTGTGTAAGAAAGGCCGCCCTGACCGGGTGGCCTTTCGTTTTATCGGACGACGCCGACCGCCATCGGTTCGGCACGGCGATGCTTGCCAATCTCTCCACTGTTGCGAACTTCCCCGGATGATCGTCCGCTTCTCCTTCCTTTTCCTCCTCGCAGGCGCGGCCCCGCTGATTGCCCAGAGCGGCGGCGTCACTCATGTCGACACAGTGCCTGCTCCCTCATTGCGCGGTAATCTCGTCGGCGATCCCGACTGGCGGCAGGCAACCGTCTATCTCCCACCCGGTTACTCCAGGCGGCCTGCGAAACGATATCCGGTCGTGTACCTGCTGCATGGCTTCGCGGCAGATCACCGCGCTTTCATGAAGGGGGCTTACCAGAACCTCAATGTCCGCATCTCGATGGACAGCCTCATCAGGGCGCGCGCAGTCCGCGAGATGATAGTGGTCATGCCCAATGCACGCAGCGCCTATGATGGCAGCTTCTATGCGAACTCAGTCGTTACGGGCAACTGGGAGGATTTCATCGTCCGCGACCTGGTCGGTTTCATCGACCGGAAGTACCGGACCATTCGCGGCCGATCGGGCCGCGGAGTCGCCGGTCATTCGATGGGTGGCTTTGGCGCCCTCCGCCTTGGCATGCGCCATCCCGAAACTTTCTCGGCCGTATATGCGCTGAGTCCGTGCTGTCTGGCGACGACCAGGTTCAGCGACGCCGCTACGCTGAGAGCATGGAGAATCGCCGCTGCACTTTCTGAGCGGGGCCAGTTCGTTAACGCGGGATTCACTCCCAACAGATTCTACGCGGAAGCTGCGATCTACTCTCCCGACTCGACGAATCCGCCGTTTTACGTCCGGCTCCCATACCGTTTGTCCGGTGATTCGCTTGTCCTCGACACGGCGGTAGCGAGAAACTGGCGCGCCACGCCGCTCGACACGGCGCCAACGTACGCTGCGAATCTGAGACGCGTCGCGATCGCCTTCGACGCCGGAAGCGAGGACGGTCTCAAGGACATTCCGGTGAGCGTTCGACAGCTCGACTCGGTGCTCACCGCCCTTCGCGTCCCTCACAGTGCCGAGCTTTACGAGGGAACTCATGGAAGCCGGATACGGCTGCGTCTCGAGTCGAAGGTGTTTCCCTTTTTCTCGCAAAGACTTCACTAGCAAAAAAGAGAAGCCGCTCGATCGAGCGGCTTCTCCAGGTACCGCGTGGCCCTGCTACTCGCCTGAGGCTTTTCGGCGCCGCTGCCTGACCGCGCCTTCCTTCTTCTTTCTTCCGGCGATCGGGAGCACGCCGGCTTCCGCTGCTACAGCCGGCAATACATCCGGGGCAGGAACCTGCTTCGGCTGCTTGTACGTGAATCGTTTGCCTTCGTAGTTCCGGAAGATCACCTCTTCGTCGTTGATCTCCTCGACGTATTCGGGGAGCAGCGGAACCTTACCCCCACCACCCGGGGCGTCGATCACGAAGTGTGGCACGGCGAGACCGGACGTCCATCCTCTGAGTGCCTGCACTATCTCGAGACCTTTCTGCACTGTGGTGCGGAAGTGCTCGCCACCGGCGACCTGGTCCGCCATGTAGAGGTAGTATGGCCGCACACGCGCCCGCAACAGTGCATGCATCAGCTTCATCATCACATGCGGATCGTCGTTCACTCCCTTGAGCAGCACCGTCTGACATCCGAGGACGACTCCGGCCTTCGACAGGCGATCGAGCGCCGCGACAGCTGCCGGCGTCAGCTCGTCAGGATGATTGAAGTGCGTGTTCATGTAGATCGGATGATACTTCTGGACCATCTCGCAGAATTCCGGCGTGATGCGCTCGGGAAGATGTGACGTGATCCGGCTTCCGAGCCGGATGATCTCGATATGGGGGATCGCACGCAGCTGCTGGAAGAGATACTCGAGCCGCCGATCGCTCAGCATCATCGGGTCGCCACCGCTCATGATCACGTCGCGAATCTCAGTGTGCTGCCGGAGGTATTCGAACGCCGAGTCATACTGGTTGAGCGGAATCTTCTCCGGGTCGCCGACCTTTCGGCGGCGCGTGCAGAACCGACAGTAGCTGGCGCAGACCGGGCTTACGAGAAAGAGAGCACGGTCGGGATACCGGTGCGTGATGTTCGGCACGGGTGAGTCACCATCCTCGTCGAGAGAATCGATCACGCCGTCCACCACATCCAGCTCCTCGACGGTGGGAACGTACTGCTGCCACATCGGGTCCCCGACTTCCTTGATGGCATTCACCGCTGAGGGCGTGATGCGCATCTGGAAGTTGTCGAAGGCGGGGCTGAGGGCCTCGACATCGATCGCGTCGCCGAATTTCTCGCGAAGCTTCTCCAGGCTGGCGATGCTCTCTTCCTTCAGGATTCTCTGCCAATCACTCATCGTGTTTCCACTCCATGCGCCATCCACTCACCGAATGGGACGCGGCTTTGCAACCGTTTTGTGTAAGTGATCCGGTCGTCCGCCGGCGCGTAGAAGTCACGCGTTCGTGCGGCCTCATCATAGCCACGGCGCAGGTAGAATCCGCGCGTGTCCTCGTAATCGGATCGGGACGATGTTTCTACAACCACCAGTCTGGCGTTCAGTCCCTTTAGCCTTCGTTCAACCTCATTCAGGAGGATGGTTCCGCTTCCGGACCCTTGCTCGGACGGATGCACCGCGATCCAGTACAGATCGAAAGTGGAATCCGTTCCAGGTGTGGGCCCGTAGCAGGCAAAGCCAACCAGCTCCTCTTCCGGGGTAAAGGCGCCGAGGAAGGAATAATCGGAGCTGGCTGGAGCGTTCAACGTGTTCATGGCACCAACTGCCTGTACATCATTCGTTCCAGCGCTCTCGCCGAATACCGAATCGAACAGCTCGATTGCAACGCGAATTTCTTCTTCGCGAAAAACGCCAGTCACCACGAGGATCTCGCGGACCTTGTCGCGGCAGTGGAGAGTGAATTCTCCGACAACCACTCGTGGCCGCTCACCGGACGCCCGCGCCGCGCGCGAGGGAGTGAAGAAACTCACGGTGCGGCGGCGGCGAGAAGAGCTGACATTCCCGAGAGGTGGAGCGACCGCTGCCACAACTCCGGGGACGTATCGATCCGCTGGCGCAGCCCCGCCTCGCAGACGCGGCGGATGAGCGCGTTGTAGTCGAGCCCAGCGACGCGCGCCATGCGCGCGAGACCTGCATTCGGAGAGATGTCCGGATTCGGATTCACCTCGAGGAGCCACGGCTGTCCCTCGGCGTCGATCCTGAGGTCCACTCGCCCGTATCCTGTCCCGCCCACAGCGCCCCACGCAGTGAGCGCAATCCGCTCGAGCTCCCGTGTGAGCTCTCGCGGAAGATCGGCGGGACATGATGGCGTGGCTCCAAGGTCTTCATCGCTTCCCGAAATCCACTTCGACTGATACGAAACGATCTTCCACATCCCCCGGGGCATTTCGCCAAAGTGAATCTCGGCCACGGGCAGTATCTGATCGTCGACTATGCCGACATTCACTTCGCGTCCGTCGATGTACCTCTGGACGACGACGTCATCCCAGCGCTGATGCATCGCCTGGAGCCGTGTCGCGAGCGCCCGTTGGCTTCGGACCACTGATCTCTGCTCGATCCCGATCGAAGCGTCCTCTGCCGCGGGCTTGCAGATAGCCGGGTAGCCAACGTTCTGTAAGGGCTGGCCGCTCCGCGAGAGATACCAGGGCGGAACAGGCAGGCCGGCCCTGTCGAGCAGAGTGTTCACGACGTTCTTGCGAAGACAGAGCGCCGCTGTCGTGCTCGTATTGCCGGTGAATGGAATTCCGAACAGCTCGAGCACGGAGATCACCATCGGCTCGAACGCGGCGATGCCATCGATACCTTCGGCAAGGTTGAAGCAGAGGTCGAATTTGGCGCGGCGGACGCGCTCTACCCAGCGCCCGTCCGGATTCACCGGAACGCGGACGTGCTCATGCCCCCAGTCGGCGATCGCATTTTCGACCGCTTCGACAGCTTCCAGAATCAGTCCGTCGGGATTCGTCCCGAGTGCGGACATCCCGTCGAACAAAACGCCGATTTTCATCCTCGCGCCTCCCAGGCGCTGCTGTTATGCAGCGCGGACGTTCTGGATCACTCGGTCGATCGCGACGCCCTGTCGCGCTGCCGCCAGTTTCAAACAGGATTGAATGAGCGTGTCGTAGCTCATCCCAGCCGCGCGGGCTGCTTTCGGAAAGCAGGAATTGTCCGCGGGGTTGGGGAGAATACCGGGAAGGGGATTGATCTCGACCACATTCGGCCTGCCGTCGGCATCGAGCCTGACGTCGATCCGCGACCAGTCGCGGCAGCCGAGCACTCGGTAGGCGTCGAGCGTTACGCGCTCGATCTCTCTCGCGAGCGAATCGCTGATGTGAGCGGGACAATCGAACATCTGAAGAGGGCGCTCGGGACGATCCCAGATCCATTTGGCCTCGTACCCGTAAATCGGGAGCGCTCCATCGGGGAGCGATGCGAAGTTGATCCCGACAATGGGGAGAACTTCCGCGTCCGCTCCGTTGCCGAGGACCGCGCACGTGAATTCGGCTCCGGGAAGGTACTCCTCGACGATGACCGGCTGGCGGTAACGCTGGAGGAGGAACATCGTCTGAGCCTCGAGCTCACTCCACGTGCGGCAGAAGTTCCGCTCGGTGATTCCCTTCGAGGAGCCTTCATGGATCGGCTTCGCGAACAAGGGAAGAGGGAGGTCTCTCAGGTTCTCGATGCCGGCGATGTCGCGGACCACGGCGAAGCGCGCGGTGGGCACGCCGTGCCACGCAAGCGTCTCCTTCGTCTTCGCCTTGTCGAGGCAGAGCGAGAGAGTGAGCGGGTCGCTTCCGGAATACGGAATTCCATAGAACTCGCAGATGGCCGGGACATGACCCTCGCGGTTCACTCCGTTTCGCCCTTCGGCGATGTTGAAGACGATGTCCGGACGAGTCGAGCGCAGACGCTCCGGAAAATCTTCATTCGCCTCCAGCCGGATGACTTCACCGATAGCTGCGAGAGCGTTCGCTACGGCGTCGATGGTCTCGACGCTGTCCCATTCTGCGAATTCGTCGTCGCCAGTACCGGGAGGCTCTTCCTCTGGACGGGACGATTCACCGTCAGCCGGCATTGGGTTTCGCGCGGCCGCCTCAGTCCTGCTCGCGAGCTCGGAGAGCTCTGGTTTCTGGTTGTAGGCGAAGCCGATGCGGGTCATCGCTCCCTACGAAAAAGCGCGCGCGCGATTCATGTCTCCGAGTATATAAACCGATACTATGCGACGCAACGGATTTTTGGCATGAAAAAATTTCTGAGAGAGAAAAGTTTTTCCCCCGAAAAAAATTATTGAGCGAGGCGACGCTCGCGACTCCGGGCCGCGGCCGACGAAGTCTCGGGATCAGACTTTGTGGTACACGATCCGCGCCGCTTCGGCTCGATCGACGGCCGCATAAATCTCGAAGTCCGAGAAGAAGGCCGGTGCTTCCGCAGAGAGCGTCCGGATTATCACGATCGCGCACCGCCTGATCTCGAACTCGGCGCCTTCACTGGAGCGAAGCTCGAGCATCGTCCTCCAGGCACGGGCATTTCCCGTCACCACGATCTTCGTCTCCGTCGAGTTGGGCAGCACTCCGCGCGCCGCCTCGCGGGCCATCTTCCGTCGATGGATCTTGTCGGCGACCCAGGCATACCGGGTCATCAGCTGCTCCACCAGGTCGGCGTAGCTTTTCTGCGCTGCCTCCACCTGCTCTCTCCACGATGTCTCGAGAGCCTCATCGCCCATGATTGCCGGCGGCATCACGAAGTTCGCCTCGGACTCGTCCACGTAACGCTGTGACAGCTGCGAATACGCGAACCCGGCACGATGGCGAACCAGCTCGTGAGTCAGTGAGCGGCTGACCCCCTCGAGAAGCAGGGAATAAGTCGCGTGCTCGAGAACGCTGCCGTGCCCCTGCTTCTTGATGTTGTCCAGATAGTCGCGGGTATTCCTCTTCGCCGGGTTTTTCTGACTCATGTAGCAAAGCCTGCCAGCAAATTCCGCCAATCGCTCCCCATCCGTGCTATCCCCGAGCCATTGGACGGGAAGATGCTCCGGCTCGGCGAAGGAAGGCCGCGCGATGATCGTGACTTTGGGTTGGGTATAAATCATGGGAGCCGAGACGCAGAGGAATGCAGAGACACGGACGCAGAGACGGAACCGGCGGGGAGACCGCGCAGGAAGCTACTGGGTCCCGGGAATCAGAGAAAGACGAAACGTGGAATACGATCGCCCCTCCGCGATCTGTTCCAGCGCCCTCCGGGCCTCGTGTGGCAATGGCGCTAACGCTGGATCGTACTTGATGCTGCCGAGGGGCTTCTGGCCTTCGAGCGGAATCTTCACCCCGGGATTAAGGATCCCGCTCGGATCGAATGCCTTCTTCACGATCGAGAAAAGCTTGACTGCGTGCTCACTCCATACGTGGTAAAGCAGTGGAGTTCGAAGGCGTCCGTCGCCATGCTCCCCAGCCAGCGTTCCACCGAGTTTGGCCGTGAGATCGACTACTTCGGCGAGCAGACCCTCTACGTATGAGTGCCAGTCCGGTTTACTGACATCGATCAGGGGATTCACGTGGATATGAGAATCACCAGCGTGGCCAAAGATCACGCCGCGTATCGCGCGGCTGTCCAGTGCTGCGCGGACGCCTCGAACGTAATCGGCGAGATGTGAGGCCGGCACCGCTCCGTCCTCGATGAACTGCATCGACTTGAGCGCAGGGTCGAGCCGCGAGAGGATCGGACTGGCTGCATGACGCAGCTCCCAGATCTCATGCTGATCGTTTGCGCCGATAGCGACGCGCGTTACGCTGGCACCCGCTTCCCTGAAGACCCGAGCAAGAGCGTCACCCGCGATCCTCGCTGAGTCGTCGCCGTCGCTCTCGACCTCTGCAAGAAGGACGGCTTCAGTCCCCTCCGGAACCGCGGTGAGCGCAGGTACGGGCGCTTGTGAGTCGGTCCCTGCCGCGACTTCGAGAAACGTCCTGTCGAGCAGCTCGCACGCCACCGCGCCCGATTCTCTCGCGCGTACAGCGGCCCTGACCGCATCATCGAGCGAAGGGAATGCACCAAGCACACCGGACGTCGACTGCGCGGCCTCGATGAGCGCGAGCTGAATTCCAACGACGATGACGAGCGTCCCCTCACTGCCGACGAGGAGGTCGACGAGCTCGCCCGATCTCACATGAGGCGCGATTCCATAGCCCGATGAGTCTTTCGCGACTCCATTGTGCGCCACTGATTCGCCGGATTTGACAAGCTCTGGTCTCACAGCGGAAAATCTCTCGAGCGCCGGAATGTCCGGCGGGTCTGGGCTTCCCCGTGAGATCACACCGCGGGAACCATCCGCGAAGACGCAGTCGAGCGACATCACCCAAGGCCTCGTTGCTCCAAACCGGAGCGAATGCGCGCCCGCCGCGTTTGTGGATACCATGCCGCCGATCGTGCAGTACTCTCCGCTCGATGGATCAACAGGGAAGCGCAGGCCGCATGCTGCAGCAGCGCGATTCACGTCACCGCGCAGTGCGCCGGGCCCGACCCATATGGCGTGGGACCCGATATCCACTTCCCTGATGTAGCTCATCCGGCTCAGGTCGACGACCACTCCCGGCCCGATTGCTCCTCCGGCCATGCTCGTCCCGGAACCGCGCGGAACAAGGGAGAGCGACCGCTCGCCCGCCCAGCGAACGAGAGTCACGACATCATCGGCATCGACAGGAACTGCGACCGCTGCCGGAACTATCCGGCTGATTCCAGCCGCTTCCGAATACACGGCACGCGCCAGTGCATCGGACCGATACACCCCGCGAAATCCCGCAGGGGGCACATGACAGGATGTCATCGGCAGGAATCAGAGGCCGAGCGTGTTCACTCGCGGCGGCTCCTGTGTGTAGTCGTAGAAGCCCTGTCCGGATTTTCGTCCGTACATTCCCGCGATCACCATCCGCTTCAACAGCGGCGGTGGGGCGTAGCGCTTCTCTCGATATTCATTGAACATGATCTCCGCGATCTTGTACGTAGTATCGAGCCCGACGAAATCGAGCAGCGTGAACGGACCCATCGGATGACCTGCGCCGAGCTGCATCGCCTTGTCGATGTCTTCAACACTCGCAACGTTCGCCTCGAGGGCGTTGATCGCATCGAGCATGTAGGGGATGAGAAGCAGGTTGACGACGAAGCCGGAATTGTCCTTCGCACGGATGGGCTCCTTGCCGAGTCTCCTCGCGAAGTCGAAAGCGGTTTCGACGGTCTCGTCGCTGGTGGTGATGGTCTTCACCACTTCGACGAGCTTCATGAGCGGGACGGGGTTGAAGAAATGCAGTCCCAGCATTCGCCCGGGCCGCCCGCACGCGGCGGCCATTGCGGCGATCGTGAGGCTCGACGTGTTCGATGCGAAGATCGTCTCGGGCGGGCAGATCT
>DATAIM010000346.1:0-3103 GCA_036262655.1 Gemmatimonadaceae bacterium
CGAGTCGAGCTCGTTCGCGGCCGTCCGGTAATCGTGGGCTATATATGCGATGAGCCCGGCGCGAAACAGCGCCACCGACGCATGCCGCGAACGCGGAAAGCGCCGGGCGATCGATTGCAGCGTGACCCGAGCGTCAGCATCCCTCATGTCGTCTGTCGCCAAGTCGGACAGGAGGAGAAGGGCCGACGCAGCGCTCGTGTCCTGCGGGTATGCAGTAGTTATCTCGCGAAGCGCACTTCGCGCTTCCTCGCGATGCCCCATCGCCAGCATTGCTCTTGCGCGCTGGTAGCGAGCAGCGGCGGCGAGTGGCTCAGGTGATGTCACTCTCGCAAACTCTGCCGCCGCTTCCCTGTCGCGATTGAGGCGCGCGAGGATCAACCCATTGTCGAACCGGTCGCGGCTGGTTCCGAGTCCTCCGGCGACTGCTCTTGCGTAGCCGGACGCAGCACGCTGCGCGTTTCCGGCGGCGTAGGCGGCGCGCGCGATGGTGAGCTGCTCCACAGGCGTGGGATTCGGGAAAGACTTGTCAAAAAGGACGATCGCCTCGCGGGCCTGCTGAGCACTGGGTGGTGCAGCCAAAAGTGCAACCAGGTCCCGGCGCGCAATGGTCATCTTCTGCGAATCGGCAGGCGCCAGCATTCTGAGCCGGATCGCGGCGAGTCTCTCTCCGATGGCCGAATATGCGTCGATCGCTCCTGCAACATCACCGCTTCGCTCGAGCGCTATCGCCTCTGTCGGTTTGCGCCGCTCCTGCGCGACCGGCAGGTCGACCCTCGACAGCATCCTCTCGCGATCTCCACGGTCGCGAGTGACGCCCGCGGCGCGGAGGGTCAGCCAGTCCTTCACGAGAGGAACACGCCGTGCGGCCTCCTCGTAAAGGATGCGCGCGCTGTCGAGGTTATCTGCGCGATCGAAAGCCCGTGCACGGAGCACGATCTGCTTCTCAGGGCTGTCCGCTGATGAGGGCGAGACCGAGTCACCCGGGACTACGGAGGCGGATTGCCCGCCGGCCACCCTGGTTCTGTCACTGCACGCTGCCGTACCAGCCATCAGCACGAGATAAATCGCGCGGACTAGGATCTCCACTTCGATCCAGCCTGTTCGAGGAGCTCATGTGACTCGACGGGCCCCCACGTGCCGGCAGGGTATTGCGGCAAGGGAGAGACCGGATGCTCCTCGAAATATGACAAAAGCGGATCAATTGCCTGCCAGGCGACCTCCACCTCATCGCTGCGCGTGAACAGCGTTGCGTCACCGATCATGCAGTCGAGCAGAAGGGTTTCGTACGCCGGAGGGGACTCGCCTCCGAATGCCTCGCTGTAACAGAAGTCCATCTCGACCGGCGAAATCTCGAACTCGGGAGTCAGCTGGTTTGCGGCACCCGGCGTTTTGACCTGAAATCGCAGCGCGATTCCTTCATCCGGCTGAACACGCATCACAAGCACGCTCGGCCACTTCTGCTCGAGCTCCCGCTGCCCGAACATGAGGACGGGAGGCGAACGGAACTGGATCGCGATCTCCGATGTACGCTTCGGGAGGCGCTTCCCGGAGCGGAGATAAAAAGGCACATGCCGCCACCGCCAGTTGTCGATATCCAGGCGCATCGCGGCGAACGTCGGCGTACGTGAGTCCACAGCGACGTCTTTTTCCTCGTGATACCCGGGGATACGCTTTCCGTCGGAGTCAGTCCCGCTGTACTGGCCGAGTACGACCGGAGGAGGATCTCCGTCCACGAGCGGTCGAAGGGAGCGAAGTACCTTCACCTTTTCGTCGCGGACATCATCGGCTCTGAAGGCGATTGGCGGCTCCATCGCTGCAAGAGCCAGCAGCTGCAGCAGGTGATTCTGGAACATGTCACGAATCACGCCCGCCTCCTCGTAATACTTGCCCCGCGTTTCGATTCCTACCGACTCCGCAACGGTGATCTGAACCTGCTTGATGTACTGCCGGTTCCATAACGGCTCGAAGATCGGATTCGCGAACCGGAAGACGAGGATATTCTGAACGCTTTCCTTTCCCAGGTAGTGATCTATGCGGTACACCTGGTGCTCGGCGAATTTGTCGAGGACAGTGCAGTTGAGGCGGCGAGCGGTGGCAAGGCTTCTCCCGAACGGCTTCTCGATGACGACCCGCGCCCAGGGGCGGTGGCCTGCGTCGCTGATCTTCGGTGCGAGTCCGCTCTGCGACAGGTGCTCGATCGTCGTCTCGAACACGCTCGGAGGGATCGCGAGATAGAAGAACCTGTTCCGCTCCTCTGCGGTCATCGAGCTCTCGATGTCATTGAGACAGCGGCCAATCGATTCGTAAGCCGCTCTGCTGGAGAGGTCGCCGTAGGCGTAGCGAATTCGTGTCGACAACCAGCTCCACGTTGCTTCGTCCACTGCGGCGACGTCGTCGGAGCTGTCGAGGGCGAGACGCATCGCGTCGGCGAATGCTGCGTCGTTGAGCGGGTCACGGCCGACGCCGACCAGCGCGAAGCTCGGGGGCAGCAGTTTCTGGTGAGCGAGGTGATAGATGGCCGGCATCAGCTTGCGACGCATGAGATCACCGCCTGCACCGAGAATGACGGCGGTGCATCGCTCCACTCGTCCCGACTCCCTGCCGGGCGAATGGATCACGTGCGCGGGCGCAGGCACTACGCGAGGGGTCGTCATGTCTTCTGCACCGCGTGACCTCCGAACTCATTGCGAAGAGCGGCGATCACCTTTGCCGAAAACGAGTCTTCCTGCCGCGAGCGAAGGCGTGTAAGGAGCGACAACGTTATCACTGGGGCGGGGACGTCGAGGTCGATGGCTTCCTGAACTGTCCAGCGTCCTTCACCTGAATCGGCGACGAAGCCCTTGAGCGCGCTCAACCCTGGATCCTTAGCGAACGCGCGCTCCGCGAGCTCATTGATCCAGGACCGTACCACGCTGCCATGATTCCAGACACCGGCAATGCGATGCAGGTCGAGATCGAAATCCTTTGATGCGTTGAGTATCTCGTATCCTTCGGCATACGCCTGGAGCATTCCGTACTCTATTCCGTTGTGAATCATCTTCACGTAGTGGCCGGCGCCTGTCGGCCCCATGTGCGCGTAACCATCCCGGGGAGCAAGCGATTC
>DATAIM010000347.1:0-9770 GCA_036262655.1 Gemmatimonadaceae bacterium
AGCTCGTCACCTTTACCGCCTCGTCCAGCGTTATGTCCTTGCTCAGGCAGAGGGCGTACAGAGCGTCGTTCAGCGTCTGCATCCCGAATTTCTTGCCCGACTGCATCGATGAGTAGATCTGGTGAACCTTGTCGTCGCGGATCAGCGACCGGATCGCCGGCGTCACAACGAGCACCTCGGCTGCCATCGCACGGCCGCGTCCACTCGCTTTCGGAACAAGAGTCTGAGTGACGATGCCCTCAAGAACGAATGCGAGCTGAGCGCGCACCTGCGACTGCTGGTGCGACGGAAACACGTCGATGATTCTATTGATCGCTTCAGCCGCGGAGTTCGTGTGCAGCGTTGCGAATGCAAGGTGACCGGTTTCAGCGATCGTCAGGGCGGCCTGAATGGTCTCCAGGTCGCGCATTTCGCCGATTAGAATCACGTCCGGATCTTCGCGAAGCGCGTACTTCAGAGCGTTAGCGAACGACTTGGTGTCGGTGCCCACCTCGCGCTGGTTGATGAGACATCCCTGGTGCTTGTGGATGAACTCGATCGGATCCTCGACCGTGATGATGTGGCCTTTGCGCTCCCGGTTGATCTTGTCGATGAGCGCTGCGAGAGTGGTGGACTTTCCGGAGCCGGTTGGACCGGTGACGAGCACCAGACCTCGCGGCTTTTCGGCCATCTTTGCTATCGAAGCGGGAAGGCCAAGATCCTGGAAGGTCTTGATGGAGAACGGGATCTGCCTGATCACCATCGAGACGCATCCGCGCTGCCTGAAACAGTTTCCGCGGAAGCGCGCGAGACTCGCGATGCCGAAGGAGAAATCGAGCTCGTCTTCCGTCTCGAATCGTTTCTTCTGATTCTCAGTAAGCACCGAGTACGCCAGCTGCAGCGTATCCTTCGGGCCGAGAGTTCCCCCCGTTCGCGCGTTGGTCATTTCTCCGTCGATGCGGAGCTTTGGACTTTCACCAGCAACGATATGCAGATCCGAGGCACCGAGGGTGACCATCTCCTCGAGAAGTGTCCGAAGATTGAGCCCCATCGCCGGCGCGGCGCGGCCGATAATCGGGTGCGCGGCCGGCGCTTCGGGAACGGCGGGTGGCTTCAATGCGTCCGTCGGAAGCGCGGCCTGCATCGGTAAGCTCATGAGAGGGGGCTCCTGGTTCCTGGGCTGATCATCTTCGAGTAAGACGAGTGTGCTGCCCGGGGGATACTCATATGCTGGTCTCGCGAACGACCTGATCGAGCGACGCGATTCCCTTGATCACCTTGAGCCATCCATCCATCCGCAGGGTGAGCATTCCTTCCGCGACAGCGGCAGCACCGATCTCGGATGCGCCGACCTGCTTCATGATCAGCCGGCGGAGGTTCTGCGAGAGGCTCATCGTCTCGTATAGCCCCTGGCGTCCCTTGAGCCCGGTACCCTGACAGGCCTCACAGCCTTTCCCCTTGAAGAAAGGCAGATCTCCGATAGGGGTGTCGAGCGTCACCTTCGCGAGGTATGGAGCCGCGTGCTTGGTCGCGCGCGGCTTGGTATCCGCAAGAGCCACGTCGCTGAACTTGAGGTCCCGCAGCGTCATCACGGGGGTGACCTTCGCGATCGCCAGCTCGGCTTCTTCGGGCACGTACCGGGTAGCGCAATGCGTGCAGATTTTCGGGACGAGCCGCTGAGCCACTATGAGGTTGATTGCGGAGGCGACGTTGAAGCTCTCGATGCCCATGTCCAGCAGACGCGTGATGGTCTCGGGGGCGGAGTTCGTGTGGAGAGTCGAAAGAACGAGGTGCCCGGTGAGTGCCGCCTTTGTCGCAATGCTGGCGGTCTCGAGATCGCGAATCTCACCGACCATGATGATGTTCGGATCCTGTCGAAGGAATGCGCGAAGGGCGGCCGCGAACGTCATTCCCACCTCGGACCGGACGAGCACCTGGTTGATGCCGAACAGGTTGTACTCGACCGGATCTTCCGCTGTCATGATGTTGACGTTGACGCTGTTCACCCGGGAGAGAGCTGAATAGAGCGTCGTGGTCTTTCCGGATCCCGTCGGGCCTGTAACGAGACACATGCCGTACGGGTTTGCGATCGCATCGAAGATCTCCCGCTCCGCGCGGGGCTCGATGCCGAAGCCCTGAAGGTCGAGATTCAGGTTTCCCTTGTCGAGGATCCGGAGCACAACCTTCTCGCCGAACAGTGTCGGCAGAGTGGAGACTCGGTAATCGATGACGCGGTTGAGGATCTTGAGCTTGATTCGCCCGTCCTGCGGAATCCGGCGCTCCGAGATGTTCAGGTTCGCCATGATCTTGAATCGCGAGATGAGGGCTGACCGCAGCTTGAGTGGCGGCTTCATGATCTCCTGGAGCACGCCGTCGATCCGGTAGCGGACACGCAGCTCGTGCTCGAAGCACTCGAAGTGGATGTCCGATGCGCCACGTGCGACTGCGTCAGTCAAAATCGCATTGATGAGCTTGACGACGGGCGCTTCCTGCACGGCGATGGTGAGCGCCGCAGCGGACATTTCCTCGTCGATCTGCTCGACAACCTCCACTTCGGTATCGCCGAATTTCGCGATGTCCTTGAGGAGGCTTTCCATCGCTGCTTCGTTCGATTCGTAGTACCGCTCGATGGCGTTTCGGAGCGTATACTCGCCGGCGATGACAGGGAAGATGTCGCACCGCGTGATGAACTTGAGGTCTTCTAGAACGCTCGTGCCGGTGGGATCGACCATTGCGACCGTGAGTGTGCGACCGTCGCGCTTGAGCGGAAGCACCAGGTGCCTCGTCGCCATCTCGTTGGGGATCATGCGGGCGATTTTCGGGTCGACCTCGAAGCTCGACAGGTCGACAGCGGGCATGCGATACTGGCGCGCGAGCATTCTCGTCATCTCGGTCTCTTTCACGTAGCCGAGCTTGACGAGATTGTACCCTACGCGGGTGCCGTTTTCCTGCTGTTCGTGCAGAGCGTGGGTCAGCTGCTCGCGCGTAATGAGGCCTTCGCGCACGAGCATGTCGCCGATGCGCTCGGAGATAACGGCAGGTGCTGTCAAACTATGTTCTCCCCCGACGAGGCTTCCGCCTGCCCGGTAGCGGGCCGGAAGACCTTGCAGTTTCTGTGGTGGAAGGACGCGGTAGGAGAGAAAAGGTTACGGTGGAGTCGATTTTGGCGGCGAGCCTGGGACCGACTCCCTTGACCCTCTGAAGCTCTGCCATGCTTCCGAACGGCCCGAGGCTGTCGCGGTCGGCGACGATTCGCTGCGCGAGTGCGGGGCCGATACCGCGCAGGGTCTCGATCTGCTCGGCGGTCGCGATATCCATGTCGATAATGGCAGGGACAACGACTTCGGGCTTGGGCTCCCTCTTTTTTTTCCCTTTCTTTTTCCCGTGTTTCCGGGCCGAGTCGACTGTGTTGATCTGGCGTTCGATGGCGGACTTCGCAGCCGGGGTCAGTTCGGACTTCCCCGTTACCGCTCTTGCAACCCGGACGCCGGCGCCCAGGATGAGGACCGCGCCGAGAAACAGGAGGGCTTTACGTTCGCCGGGAGTTCCCATGGTGGGAGGATACACTGTGACTCACGAGGGCTGACATCCTTTGTCGTTGTGGGTCAGCATCCTGTCGCGGAGTCCCTTGAATTTCGCAGGTGGGAGGAGATTGAACCCAGTGAGTTCATCGCGGCTACGTGGGAGGAGCGGAACGCGGATCGGCCGTGGGATTATCGTAGAAGCGCTTCCGCAACCTCCCCTACTATAGATAAGGATTTCGCCGAGATCTTGTCGAAGGTATCCGACGGCCGGTGATGGTAGGGGTAATCGAGATCGATGACATCAATTACTCGCAGCCCTGCGTCCAGAAGCGGAAGATGGTCGTCGGTGATGGGGCCTTGATCCTCTGCCCGGAACACGGCGTCGTGACCCAGCTCCGCCGCTTTGGACCACACGCGCTCGACCACCTCAGGGGCGCGCGCGAGAGATATCCCCTCCTTACGGATCGAGAGATCCTTGTCGCCGATCATATCCCAGAGCACTCCGAACATCGGCCTGTAGACAGAATCCGGAGGATGAGCGGCAAAGTACTTCGACCCGATTAGAACATCGGCGAGCTTGTCGTCGAACAAACCGTAATCTTCGCCGTCGACGAACAGGAGATCGACACCGCCAGCTGGAGGTGTTTTTTTCAGAGCATCTGCGAGCGCGATGAACAGTCCCACACCCGAGGCTCCGTCGTTCGCACCGGGAACCGGAAGCTGGCGGTCGCCGAGGTTTTCAGCGCCATCACTCACCGGCCGGGTGTCCCAGTGCGTGACATAAAGGATTCTGTCGGTCGCGGCTGGATTGAATCGCGCGAGAATGTTTCGCATCGGAAGCTGCCTGCCATCCTGCGTCGTGTGCGTCCACGTCTGCACGACGACAGTATCGGCCCTGGTCTTCATCTGCTGTACAATCCAGTCACCGGCGCGAACGGCGCCTTGCGTTCCGGGAATGCGTGGCCCGAAGTCGAGCTGCACCTTTGCGTACCTGAGTGCACTCTCTCCATCGAACTTTCCTGGCTTCACACCTTGCTCGCCCGTGCACCCCGCGGCAATAAGGAGGACGACGAGCGCAATACGCGTCAGGGGCCTGGACTGCCTCAAGCCACTCACTTCAGCTCACCCGCAAAAAACTGGAGGTGCAGCACCGCGCTGAGCACTGTCTGAGTAAAGCGCCGGTTCAGGTTCTTGTCGAAGCTCTCGACCCGCGAAAACACAAAGCTCGATGAAAGATTTTCAGCAACGTCGGTATCAGCGCTGAAGCTGAAGGCGCGACGGCCATTGTCTGTAAGCCGGCTCTCGCGGCTGAGGGCGAGCGGATTCAATACGAAGTTGTCCCCATGTGTGTCCTGATAGCTGACGCGCGTGCGGATGTCGCTCCGCAGCTTCCACGCGGGAGGCGTAGCCCACGGCTTTGCCAGCTCCACGCTGATATCGCTGTTGGCACTCTTGGAGCTGAGCCCGGGCCTCGTCTCCCGCCGCTGCGAGAACGCATACCCCAGACTCGTTGAAAGCGCACGCTGCCCCGCGAAAACTATCGACAGGTTCGCCGGATAGCTGCGGAGGCGCGTTTCGCCACGATCGGCTCCAAAGGTCGGCTCAATTGGCGCATCAGTATCCTCCGGCGCGAGCGGAATCGCGCGGAAGCGCTCGGGCTGCCTGCTATTGACCTGTCTCGTCTGAACGACGCGC
This sequence comes from Gemmatimonadaceae bacterium, assembly GCA_036262655.1. GTDB lineage: Bacteria > Gemmatimonadota > Gemmatimonadetes > Gemmatimonadales > Gemmatimonadaceae > UBA4720. The sequence continues at coordinate 5,199 of DATAIM010000347.1, forward strand.
GCGGTTCCACCGATGCTTGAAATCACTCGCCGGAGCCGATCCGGTTTCATGTTCCATCGGAGGCCAACATCCGGAAACACGACCTGTGTCCCATCGGTCACTGCCTGCGTATCGTCGATGCGCCGCGTCCAGTTACGCGCGCTGATCAGCTGATACCGATTGGCGAGGCTCGCGCCGAACGGTAAGGCGACGGTGTGGTTGGCGGACACCTGGTTCACGACACCAGCGCTCGTCGCGGGGCGGCCATTCATTTCCCGGAATCGCGATGAATTTCCAAACGCCAGCTGGTACGACCACGGTGCTGCCGACGACGCCTGATCGAACACAGAGATCAGGCTGCGATTGAAATTGACGTCGATCGGCTGCACCGCACGCAGCATGCGCGAGATTCTCCCGGCGGAATCGAAATACAGTTTCGCCGCGCGTGGCAGATCGACTATCACTCCGGCCGTTGTCGTCTGAGTGCTCCCAAGCCGTCTTGGAAGACGTACGCTGCGGGTGGAATCCTGAAGCTCGAGGAAGCTCAACGTGTTGGGATCACGCAGCATGTTGTACGAGCTGCCGAAATCGATCCGCGGTTTGATCCAGCTCGAGAATGTGGGCGTGTAGTTGATTCCCGCCTGCATCTCCCTCGCCCGCTCGAGACCGGCGTCCGCACCCAGGATGCGGGCTCGGTCGCTGCCAGTGATCACGCCCAGGGGGGCATTTTCGCCGTACCCGCGCAGGTCGCGCACTGAATTGAAATCCAGCCGCCCTGACAGGGATTTTGCCGGCCGTAGCTGAAACGATGTCCCGTTGCGCCAGGTACTGGTGAGGCCTGCAATCTCCCGCGGAACATCATCGATGGCATCGGCCGGCTTGAGATAGGTGAGCCGGCGGTCGTTCCCTCTCGTGTAGACGCTCGTCACGTGGAGCTCGGCAGGTGACCAGCGTGAAAGCTGCGGCAGCAACGCGCGGGAAAGATTGTAGTCGAGCCCTACCGTGAGATTATGTGCGCGGCCGTTCTCGTATTCCGAGCGGGCCATGCCGGATGTGTATGTCCCGGCGAGCGAGAGATTGTTCAGCAGCGGTGCAAGCCGCGACTGCTCGAGAGGTGTTGCCCTTGTGACTGCAAAAGTCACCGACGTTGCGGAGGACTTTGGTGTCCTCAGGCCCTCGATGATATCCCCGGCGACGTCAGTGCGGGAAACGAACAGAGGGTCGCTCGTCGCAGCTGCGTAATTGACGCTGACGGGAACCGACCACCCAAACCCCCGTGGCAGAAGCTTCTCCAGATGAAAAGCTGAGCTCAGGTTGAAGGCGTTGTCGGTCAGAAAGCTCGCCTGCTCCGCCAGCTGCCTGAAGTGAGGATCACGGCGGCTCATGTTGACCCGGATGTCCGCGAAATCGCTGGCGATCACCGAAAGTGACGCCTGACCTGCAAAACCGGCTTCGTCGACTACTCCGCCGAGTCGGATGTCATCGACCCAGAGCTCTGTCGTGTCATCGGGCGCTATCGGCCGTGACGCCGAACCGATGCCGGTTCTAATCATGCCGACGGACAGCTCCTGCACCGCGGAAAGGTTTGGCGGCGTCACCCCGGGATCGGATGTGTAAGCGATGTACCCGTCCGCGCACGCAGCGTACCGGACTCCACCGGGCGGAAGCGGTGTCATGGCGATCAGTACCGAGTCAATACCGGTGCATGAGCTCTTCGTGATTCCCTTGAGGTACGCGTTCTGAATTTCAGCGCGAAGCCTGAACAATTGCCTGAAATCGACCTTGACTTCGGGGAGCCAGGCGGAGCGGTCGTTGCCGCCGTTCAAAGGCGTGCGATAGAAATAGAAATTGTCTGGATCACGCCCGATCTTCACGAAGAACTGCAGGTCGCCGTTCGTACCCCACCCATTCCGAATCCCGCGCGCCCAGAGCCGAAGCTCCTTGTACGCCATGAAGTTCTTCTCGCCTTCCGGGAACCTGAAGTAGGCCTCCGCGCGATCGAACAGATTGAGGCCGCCCGCTGTAAGCCGCAATGAGCGCTCGTTTATCTGAACGCGATTCGTTTGAAAGTTGCTACGCTTTGTATCGGGCTCATCCACCACTCCGGGGGGAGACTCATAGCTGATACCGCTCGCCAGGTTCTTGTCCTGCGTGCCGATCACTCCCGCGTTCACGAAGCCCGCGGCCGGAACCTCAGCCGCGATCCCCCGCAATGCAGCGTCACTGCGCTTGAGCCACGGTGCCCCGGTCAGACGCAGCCGCGCGATCGGAATCTGCGTAAAATCGTTGTCCGTCACGCCCTCGCCGGAGATCATCGTGATGCGGAGCGCGCGCATGCGGCGCAGGAGCGGCGCGCCAAGCGAGTCGTCTGCGTTCCGGAATGGAACGCGGATGAGGACCCAGCAGACTTCCTCCTGGGGTGGGCCGACGACGATGCGCCCGCTTGGCGCGCAGCGGCCAATTCGCGTGTATGTACCCGAGTCGGCGAGGTTGACGATGTATCTCCGGAGCTGCTCGGAATTCCGCTCCTTACCGGTGAGATTCAGGACATTGTCTCCGTCGATGTCTTCCTCGTCGAGGCGATTGTTAGCCACCGTGCAATCCGTGCGCGAGTCGCCGAGTATCCGGATCAGCGAATATCCACCGCGACACGTCGGAAAGTTGCCGATCTGCGTTACCAGTGGAGGAATGCCAGGCAGGGTATCGTTCACGAAGTTGATCGCGCCCGCGACGTCACCGGCAAGGCCATTGTCATTCACGCCGACGTTGAACGCCCTGGAAAAGAAATCGCGCTCGCTGTCCAATCGGTCAAACCCCTGGAGCTGTCTTCCCGTGTACGTCGTATCGAGAGCTGAAGCTTCGCCTGGCACGCGACGCACTGTGACAGTATCGGGTGCGAACGCCACGGAGTTCTCGGAGACGTCGCCGAAATCGAGCATGAGCACCGGGTTGCGTGGCCGTCGCGACTGGGAAACAGGGATTCGGGCCCAGAATTCGATGCTCTCGATGCGGGAGAGATCGGCGCCGCTCGGGCCAAGCGGAGTGCGAATGGAACGCCAGCGGCGGCCCCTTGGCGTATTCGCGATCGTCCATTGAAACGCACCCTCGTTTCGGAGGCCGCCAATCGACAGCGGATAGAGCGTCATCCACAACAGCGGCTCGGGTGCTGACAGCCCTGCTCCGATGATGTTTGTCAGAGGGTCGATGTCCTCGATGCGAGGCCTGATCGCACTGCCCCGTGCATCGAGCCCGTCACTCTGCCACGCCATCGTCGCGGCCCGATTCAAGTCCAGAACGTCCGGGCCGAATTTCGCTGCAACCTGGCGACCGGTTGCCGGCTGGCTGCTGTAGTACCACTGCGTATCGGTAAGAGGAACGAGAATTCCGCCCTCGCTCTCGAACGATTCGACGAACGCCTGTCCAGCCGCATTCGGTTTCGGGCGACTCCCGGCAAACTCGCCCGCAAAGTTGATTCGCGAGGGGACAGTCGTTTCGCCGAATGGCAGGCGGGACACGAGCGAAGTGAGCGGAGCCGCGTCGAATCCGAATTGCGCTGTTACACCTGCGACGAGCGATGCGGCGGGTTCGAGCCCGAGCGGCGGGCGGTTGAAGGTGCTGTTCTGTCGCTGCGAGATCGCCGTGAAGCTGATGCTGCCATTGTTGAGCGGGAACTCGGCTGTCGCACCCAATATCGATGCCGGCGTCTCGGCGAAGACGGGATTTTCCTCGTACTGAACCGTTACCTGCCGCGGGTGTGCAAAGAGAGTGTCGGGCCGCGCGAATGTCACCCGGCCCAGATCGTAATCAACCGTGTAGTCCGACCCTCGAACCAGCGGAATGCCGTCGACGGTGAGCCTCTCGGAGTTGGGCCGCACCTGCACCGATCCGAGCATAAGTGCGCCGCTCTCGCCGCTCCCCTCCGCCTGATATCGGACGCGGATGTGGTACACCGACTGGGGACGCTGCGCCGATCGTACATATTCGGATGGAGTGGTATAGATCGTATCGTTCGAGGGATTGGCGCCGCGTGCCAGCCCGTTTCTGGCGAATGGCCGGAGCGATGGGAACACGAGGAACTGATCGCGGATGACTCTCGCGGCCGACGCACCGAGGCTGAGCTCGAAGTTCGGGTCTGACGGACGTGGCCAAAGGCGGTTTTCCAGGTCGAACGTCGATGTATTGGTCCGCTGTGCCAGACCGAAGAGCTGGAGATACGTGTTCGCTCCCTGCCCCAGCGGATCAACGGCTTTCTCCTGGTCGTCACTCGTGCCGGTGACGATCTTGACCACAACGCTCGGTCGCTGAACCTCCGGGCCACCGATCCGGTACACGCTTCGAATCTCCCGCTCGAACGCCGGATCGGCTGGTGTCACCTGCGGATCCCAGAGCAGATTCGCGAATTGTTCGTTCTGCGAACGGAACTCGATGTCGGGGGTTCCGCCGGTGGACGCATAAACGGTGTCCTGACCATTCACGCGAACGCGGTAAGCAACCACGAGACGTTCGTTGTTGAGGGAAAGGGGCCGGACGAGTGCGACCCACAGCTGGGAGGGATCGACATAGTAGTCGATTCCCTCGCGCAGTCGCTCATAC
>DATAIM010000348.1:0-7698 GCA_036262655.1 Gemmatimonadaceae bacterium
ATGGAGTTGCCTTCCAGTTGTTCGTGCGCGGCGTTCTCGGAAGTGCGGCTGGCGGGACGCGGTCGTACATCGCAGTTTATGCCGCGTCGTATATCATCGGATTTCTCGCTCTCTTTGCACCCGGCGGAGCCGTCGTGCGGGAGAGCGCTTTGGTGACCGGGATGGTGCGACTGGGTCTCACTGGGCAGGCCGATGCTCTCGCAGTGGCAGTGGCGTCACGCCTGTGGCTCACCCTAACGGAGCTCGTTCCGGGTCTCGCGTACATGGCAGCCGGGAATCGCGCGACGCGGTTTGAATGACATTCTAATGGATGACGAACAGAGGGGAATAAACCGCCGGTCTCCAGAGGGCGCCGGGGGCGATTCGTCCAATCTCGCGGTGGACGACGCACTGCCGACGGAGACATCGAGCCAGCTGGTCCCGCCGCGGATTCCTCCTGTTACGGCGCGGATGGTAGACGACGCGGGGCCCAGGTGGCAGGGACTTGTCTCCGCTCTTTTTTACACGGCCTGCGTGATGTCTCTGGGTTATCCCGCACTTTCCGGAAAATTCCTCGCCGGGCCGAACAGTGATCAGTTCGTCGCTGGATACGCGTTCCGTGAATTCGGTGCGAGCGTGCTGCGAAACACGGGTGGGTTCGCACAATGGAACCCGTATCTCTTCGGCGGGATGCCTTATATCGCCGCAATGCACGGCGACATCTTCTATCCCACTTTCCTCCTGAGGATGGTGATCGCGACCGACGCCGCCATGACCTGGTCGTTCATCCTCCATCTCCTGCTGGCTGGAGTCCTCACATACCGATTCCTGCGGGCGAGCGGATATGGATTCTATCCAGCGCTTTTTGCAGGTGGCGCCTACATGTTGAGCGGGCAGCTCGCTTCACTGGTTTCTCCGGGTCATTATGGCAAGCTTTCCGTCAGCGCGCTTTTCCCCGCTGCTCTCTGGATGCTCACGCGAGGTATGCGAGAAGGGACGCGCTGGAGCTGGGGGATTCTCGCGATGACGGTTGGACTGGCTGTTCTCAGTCCGCATCCGCAGCTGCTTCAATATCTCCTCTTGGCTAGCGCCGCCTTCACCCTTCACCTGGCTGTTTCGATTCTGCGGGCGCGTAAGATACCGGTACGAACTGTTATCACCCGAATGGGCATGGCGCTGATCGCCGTCGCGATTGGCCTCGCGATAGGAGCGATACAATACCTTCCTGTGCGCGAATACGTCGCGTGGTCTCCGCGCGCCGGCGGGCTCGCGGACTACTCGGTGGCGACGTCATACGCGTGGCCAACGAAAGAGTTATTCGACGTCTACCTCCCCCAGTTCAGCGGCATGATCGACGCCTATTGGGGGGAAAACGCGATTCATCTCCACAGCGACTATGTTGGCGCGGTCGTTCTCGTCCTCGCGGGCGCTGCTTTCATCGGACTTCGGAACAATCCGCGTAAAGGGTTCATTCTGTTCTGGACCGTAACGCTCCTGGTCGCGCTTCTCTGGGCCCTCGGCGGTCACACTCCGTTTTACCGAATCCCATACGAGCTCATTCCGGGGACGAGATATTTCCGCGCTCCAGCCACTGTTTTCTTTGTTGGCTCGATGGCGATCGCGGTGCTGTCGGCGACGGGAGCAGAGCGAGTGCTCATGCGGCAAGTGAGCCTGCGGTATGCGTTCGCGTGGCTGGGATTTGCAGTACTCATCGCCGCTCTTGGTGTTCTCGGGATCCTCAACGATTTCGCGCAGGCTTTTGCGCCCGAAGATATGGTAGACACAGTACTCGCCAATTCCGGGGCGGTGGTGAGAGGTGCGTGGCGATCACTGGGCTTCGTTCTTCTCGCCGTGGGGGTAATCTGGATTTACAGGAAAGGGAGAATGCCTCTCGCTGCGGCGGGATGGGCCCTGGCAATTATCGCGGCGATCGATTCATGGACCATCATCCGTCAATACTGGTTTTTCTCTCCCTCCGCGGCAGTGACGTACAGGAGCGACGCCACAATCGAGCGCATCAGACAGGACCCGAAACCTTCCCGCGTCCTCGCGACTGAGCTCGAGGATAATGATCGCCGCGACCCGAACCTCCAGGGCGACGGGCTGATGGTTCACCGTGTAAGGACAGTGCTCGGCTATCACGGAAATCAGCTGGGAAGGTACAACGAGCTTCTCCAGAAAGACGAAGGATTTCCGCAGGTGTTCAACCCTCGCGTCTGGGAGCTGCTCAACGTCCGTTACCTGCTGACGAACAGCGCGGACGTGGGGCGTTATTTTCCGGGCGCGGAGTGGGTGATAGGACCGGTCGAGGACGCTGCAGGGACGAAAGTGTACCTGTACCGGCTGCACGGGGAAAATCCATACGCATGGGTCACTCCCGTGGCGGTGAAGGCCTCCGATGAATCGGTCCTCGTGACCCTGTTCGATCGCGCCTTTGATGTAAACCGTGCTGCGCTATTCGGCCCTGAGGCGGCTGTGACCGCGGTTGAAAACGTGGCTGCGCTCCCGCCCGCGGTTCCTGTCGCCGTGTCGGTCACGAAGCAGGAGGCCGGGCGGATATCGCTCGAGCTCTCGGCGGGGGCGCCGCGCGGGTCGGCCATGGTAGTGTCAGAAAATTACTATCCGGGGTGGACCGCGACGGTCGATGGCAAACCGGCGGCCGTCGGCCGCGCCGATTTCACTCTGATTGGTGTCCAATTGCCGGAGGGTGGAAGGAAAATCGAGCTTTCGTTCGACGACGCCGCATACGGGCAGGGCAAGCTTGTTACACTTATCGCTCTCGCGTTGACGGCAGTCATGGTGGCATTCGGCGTCTTCATGGAGCGCATAGCGATTGGCTGAGCGTAGTCTTGTCATCATCCCGACCTACAACGAGCGAGAGAACATCGCCCGGATCATCGCAGCGGTACTCGATCAACATTCGTCGATCGACATCCTCGTCGTGGATGACGGATCGCCCGATGGTACCGGCTCCGTCGTCGACGACATCGCCGGCTCCAACCCGCGCGTTCATGCTATTCATCGAGCCGGGAAGCTCGGCCTCGGCACAGCGTACGTTGCCGGATTCAAGTGGGCGCTCGAGCGGGATTACGACCTGGTTTTCGAAATGGACGCCGACTTCTCCCATTCTCCCGGCGCGATTCCCAAGTTTTTCAAAGCTGTCAAGACGGCGGACCTCGTGATCGGATCGCGGTATCAGCAGGGACAGGTCAACGTGGTGAACTGGCCGATGTCGCGTTTGTTTCTGAGCTATTCCGCGAATATCTACGCGCGGCGGGTGACCGGACTTCCGGTGTTCGACGCAACAGGCGGATTCAAGTGCTTCCGCCGGCGTGTGCTCGAGTCGATCGATTTATCCAACATCCGGTCCAACGGTTACGCCTTTCAGATCGAGATGAATTTCCGGGCATGGAAAAAAAGGTTCCGTATCGTGGAGATCCCGATCGTGTTTGTCGACCGGACTGAAGGGAAGAGCAAGATGTCGAAGAAAATCGTCCGCGAGGCTGTCTGGATGGTCTGGCGCCTGCGATGGTGGGGCATCCGCGGAAAAGTGTGAAGGAAAGAGGCAGATGAGACAAGCGGTGAATTCGGGTCGCAGGTTTTACAAGATGAGCGGGTCAGGTAACGACTTCGTCGTTTTTGATTCGAGAGATGCGAACGCCCGCGACCTCGAAAGCGTCGATACGGTCAAGGCGCTGAGCGCCCGAGGTACGGGCGTTGGAGCGGACGGGGTCGTCTTCCTCGAGCCGCGGCAGGAAGATTCCTTCCAGATCCGCTACTACAATAGCGACGGCTCGCGGGGCGAGCTTTGCGGGAACGCCACGTTGTGCGCTCTGCGCCTTGCATACGACACCGCGATGGTGGATGCCGAGGAGGTCTCGATCCAGACGGACAGCGGCGTCGTGACGGGGAGAATGGCCGCCGGGCGCCCGGAGATTGATTTCGCGCCGGTGAGCGAGGTCCGCGACACCGTTGCCGAGATTCCGCGTCTGACGCGCGAGACCTGTCTCGGATTTGCGAGGGCGGGTGTGCCGCATATCGTGATCCTGGACGAGGACGTCAGGACGGCAGACATTCTCGGCCGGGGCTCGCGAATCCGCCGCGATCCATCCTTGCGGGATGGGGCGAACGTGAACTTTGTCGCCCAGATCGACGGTCGGTGGTACACTCGCACTTATGAGCGGGGGGTCGAGGGTGAGACCCTCGCCTGTGGGACAGGCGCCGTTGCGACCGCGATTTTGCTGTCGGTATGGGGTAGGGCCGGGGACCGGGTGACGCTGCGCACGCGATCCGGTCGAGATCTCGAGGTGCGTCTGCGAGAGACTGGCGGAGTCTGGCATCCGTCATTGCGCGGCCCCGCCGAAATCGTGTTTAAGGGCGAGCTCGGCGACGTTCTCGACTTGGGAGCTGAGAGCCCGTCGGCTTAGCCCGGCTTGGGATTCGTCGATTTACGGGAGTTCATCAATCGGCCCGCCGAATGGCGCCAGAAGCAGGTGGCGAGACTCCACGTCAGCAGGCCGATGCGGCTGATTGCGACTCAGGGAGCGGCTATACGAAGCGGTTTCGAAGGTGATGCGTTCAAACCGCTGCGTTCAATAGACTTACCGAACTAGCAAGCGCCCCGGCGGATTCGTTCTCCACAGTTATCCACGCCATGTAGTTTACATAACATATATTATACGTTGTCTGCCAGACGCGAACGGAGGACCAGCCGCTGGCGCACCGGCGCCATGATGTTGGCTCCCCCCTCAGGACTGAGGCCGCCCGGCCGCAGCCAGCTCCCCGAGCCGAACTCGTGCCTCGCCCGCCACCGTCCCCTTCGAATCGGCACCCAATCGCGTCCAGATCGCCTTCGCCTTTTCCTTGTCTCCCGCCGCCAGAGAGGCCGCCGCAGCCTGCGATTCGAACCTCTGCCGGTCAGAATCGAACCGAGCCGCCTTTGCCGCGAGCTCGTATTCACGAGCGGCATCAGTGAACTTTTTCAGCTGCTCGAGCCCTCCAGCCAGAACCAGGTGGACGGCTGATCCGAACTCCCGCGAGCCGCCAATGTCATCCTCCGCCTTTCGGAGCTCGTCAACACCAGGCTGGAACTTCCCCTGCTCGAACATCACCTGAGCGAGCAGCAATCGACCCTCCATCGATGCGCGCGTGCCGTCATACCGCGCCACCATCTTTCGGAGGTCCGACTCAGCAAGCGGAAGATTGCCCGCAACCACCGACCGCTGGGCCGTAAAATATGCCTTTTCGGCACGCTCGGCCTTGAGGTCCTGGGAGCGCATATAGAACCAGCCGCCGCCAGCGAGGGCGACCAGTCCCAGTACCGCCCAGCTCACCTGCCGGCTGTGGAGCTGAAACCAGTCCATGATGGATTCAGTACTGTCCGAAGTTGCCGAAAACGGCGATGTCATTGGTTGATTGATTGAAAGGAAACGGGTAACCGCCACAAACTGGGATGCCCCCGGGGTGACTCGAACACCCGGCCAACGGTTTAGGAAACCGCTGCTCTATCCACCTGAGCTACGGGGGCAAAGAGGTCGTAAGCCAAATTAATGGCGCACCGTAAGCTGCACTACTACTTGCGCATGGCGAACGGAAACTCGAGCTCGTCGCTGAGCGGCTCCAGATCACTCACACCCTCTACCACCGCACCGTCAGGCCCGCAGCTCACCTGCCGTCGCAGCTCCTCCAGCTTCTCCTGCGGTCCTCCCGCGGCGATCTCGACCGTTCCGTCCGACCGGTTCATCACCCACCCCGCAAGCTGCAGTCGCCGGGCAGCAACTCTCACGAACCACCGAAAACCGACCCCCTGCACGAGACCCCTGATCAGAAAGTGCGCACTCGCCATCAGCTACCTTCGCATCCTGATCAACGCAGCGAGCGCTGCGGCCATTACCGCCTCGGGCGGAGTCCCATGAAGATTGTCGACAGCGAGCTTTCCCGAGCGAATGAGGTCCGCAATATGGATCAACGCTCCGGCGACTTCATGAGCGCTCGATTGAACCCCGCTCGGCTGGCCCTCCGTTTCCGACAACTGCGGCAAATCCAGAGGCGCCCACGTCGTAGCGCTCCATTCGGCCTCTGCCACATGGCGATCAGCGATTTTCGTAAGTGACTGAAGCCCGGACCAGTCGAACGATTGCCAATCGGCAACCGCCCAGCCCTCTTCATCGTACCGATCGTTTTCGAAATCGGCGGCCGAAGTCGCGAGCATTTCGTCGCCCCCGTGCGCTGATTCCTGCGGTTCCTCCTCGTCAAGGAAGGTCTCGATCGGTGCCAGATCATCGGAAGGCGTGGTGACGTCAGCCACCAAGCCCGGTGTCGGGCCGCCACCGGGAGCAGCAAAGGGCGGATAGAGAAGCCCCCTTCTCTCGCGCTGCACTCGCGTGGGATCGCTGATCACGATTCCCAGCTGTGTTTCCCCAACAAGGGGACGAAGCGCACGGGTGCGATGTCCTCACGCTCCAGCTCACCACTCTTTCGCGTGAAAAGATGAAGGATCTGCTCGTCGCGATCTCCAAGCGGAATCAACAGACGTCCATTGTCAGCCAACTGCTCGACGTAGGCCACGGGCACTTGAGGAGCGGCCGCTCCGACGAGAATCGCGTCATACGGCGCGAACTCCCTCCACCCCAGCGTTCCGTCGCCAAGCATGAAGGAGATGTTCCTGGCCGCAATGTCGTGGAGCACTTCCTTTGCCCTGTCGAGCAAAGGGGCAATTCGCTCAATAGAAAAAACCTGCGATGCCAGTCGCGACAGCAATGCCGTCTGGTAGCCCGAACCGGTCCCAATCTCCAGAACTTTCTCGTTGCCCGTCAGCTTGAGCAGCTCGAGGTAGCGCGCGTGAATCGACGGCTGCGAGATGGTTTGACCGTTTCCGATTGGCAGTGCGGAGTCTTCATACGCGCGATGTTTGACGCCTGATGGGACGAACAAATGCCGTGGCGTTTCGGCAATCGCATGCAGAACCGACAGATCGCGAATGCCCTGATCCTGGAGCATCTCCACCAGTCGGCGGCGGGGGCCGCGGAACTCCTGCTGGTCTACTGGTCCAGCCACCATTTCTCCGGCGCATCGAGAATCGCATGATGAGTGACGTCGAGATGCAGCGGCGTCACGGAGATGAATCCCTCCTCGATCGCGCGGAAATCTGAATTGGGAGGGCCCGACCACTCGATGGATCCGCCGCCGATCCAGTAGATCGGCCTGCCCCACGGATCCTGCATTCGTTTTATCGAGTCGGAATACACACGCTTTCCAAGGCGCGTCAGCCTGACACCTCGCAGCTCCTTTCCGGCCAGAGGAGGAAGGTTGATGTTGAGCAGCGTATCCGGCGGAAACGCCGGGAGTGTCGTCAAGTGCCGCAACAACTCCGTCAATGGCTCGATCTGATCGTCGAGCATGCTGACGTCGGCGCGAAGATCTCCTCCTGCAAACGAGATGGCGATCGAAGGAATGCCGATGGAGATCCCTTCCATTGCTGCGGCAACGGTGCCGGAGTACAGGACATCTTCTCCCATGTTCTGTCCGTGATTGATGCCGCTCAGAACGAAATCGGGCCGTTCGGGCATCAGGGCTTCCACCGCCAGCATCACGCAGTCCGTTGGAGTTCCGTCGACTTGCCACCGCCTGTCGCCGCGCTGAATCGGCCGCACGGGGTGATGCAGCGTCAAGGAGTGACTTGTTGCGCTCTGCTCGCGATCCGGAGCAACGACCGTGACC
>DATAIM010000349.1:0-2612 GCA_036262655.1 Gemmatimonadaceae bacterium
CTCAGGGCCTTTCAGAGTGCTGCGGTAGCTCCCGCTGTAAACCGTGTGCCGCTCCTGACCGGGAGCCGAAGCGGCGATAATCGCCGCTCCTGTCTCCACTCCACCCTGCCGGATGGGGGGAAAAAGATGAACCGCCTCGACGTTGGCAGCCCCGACCTTTTCCGCGATCTCGCGCAGAAAGCGTTCGGTAACCTCTATCATCCCGTCTTCGCGATGCCGGCCGTTATCTCGCGCTCCACGTAAAGCCGGAGGATGTGCATGAAGTCCTGTGCATTCGTGACGACGCCGAACGCCTGATGCGTTCCGCGGTCCTTCAGCTTGCTGACGACGAATTCGGAGGAGTCCACACAAATGGTCGGCAGCTCGCGCAATGATCCATCTGCCTCGGTGACGAACGTCGGAAGCATGTTGCCCGTTGCAATCGCGTGCAGCGCGGTCGCGACGAGGATAGCCATCGTCGCTTTCGTCGTATGTCCTTTCATCGCGTCCTGGCCGGCGAGCGCGTCCGTTATGACCTCGGGGAGGGGACCGTCGTCACGAATGGAGCCCGTGAGCACGAACGGAACGTTGCGGGTAACGAGGGCGTGCATGATTCCGTTTGTGACGATCCCCTGCTTTACGGCCGCAGCAATCGATCCCGCCCCACGAATCTGATTGATCGCGCGCATGTGAAGCCCATGTCCGCCACTCGACGCCACCCCTGTTTGTGTCATGCCGAGGGTCGTACCATAGATCGCAGCTTCGATGTCATGAACCGCGACCGCGTTTCCGGCGAGCAGCGCCGCGACGAAACCATTCTCGATGAACCAGACCATGTCGGCGCGGGCGCGCGAATGGACGAGGGCGGGACCCGTCACCCAGATGGGATAGCCGCCCCGGTCACGTTCATCCAGGAGAATCTGCGCCATCAACGAATAGTCGATGGGCTTCTCCCTGGAGACCAGACTGGTCATGAACTTGAACTCGCCTTCGTCATCTGTGTTCTCGAGCGAATGCACGTAGATCCCTTCAGATCCATCTTCTGCCCTGCCTACTGCCACCCGATCGCTCCGCCTGACACGGCGACCTTCGCGAATCCAGACCTCTCCTTCGCGGTCGAGCACCAGCGCTGAATCCATTCGCGGCTCACGGGGAAGACGCCATTCCCCGTTGATCTTGATCCACGTCGGGAGGTTCGTGGTCGAAAAGAAATTGTCAGGCAGAACACCGTCTGCCGGCGCGAGCGCGAACGTCGCGTCGGGAGCGCCGGAGAGCGCCGGCGCGCTGAAATCTGGAAGGGTCAGCTTTGACACGCCTAAAGATGGCGGAAGGAGCTAGAGCAGCGCCACGGGATCGCGATCGAGAGTCACTCTCAATGCTGCGGGCACCTTGAATCGCTCCATGAAGTAGCGGCTTACACGAGTTAGCTCGGCCGGATTGCGCGACTTGAGGAGCACATGCCATCGCCAGCGTGTCTTCACTTTCTCGATCGGGCACGGAGCCGGCCCGACGAGAATGATGTCGCCTCCGGTATGCGCCGTCAGCAGGGCGCGAATCCAGTCCGAACCACGGGTGGCGAGAGCGGATGTCTCCCTCACGCTCGTTCCGCTGAATACGATATTGACGAGGCGCAGGTTCGGGGGATACGGCGGATTTACTCTCCCCTCCATTTCCTCCCTCACGAACGTGCGATAGTCATGCGTCAATGCGCAGCGAACGGCGTGATGCGATGGGACTCGAGTCTGGATCAGAACACGGCCACCCTTGGGCCCTCGACCCGCCCTGCCGGCAACCTGACTCAACAGCTGAAAGCACCGCTCCGATGCGCGAAAATCGGGAAGGTTGATTCCGACATCTGCATCGACCACTCCGACGAGCGTCACGTTTGGGAAATCGAGTCCCTTCGCAATCATCTGCGTTCCAAGCAGAATATCGACCTCACCCGCACTCACACGATCGAGAATCTCCGCGTGGGCCCATTTGCCGCTCGTCGTGTCAATGTCCATCCGTGCTATGCGGGCGGCGGGGAACCGCTCGCAGACAAGCCGCTCTATCTGCTGTGTGCCGAGACCGCGGTGCTTGAGCGTCTGACCACCGCATCGCGCGCAGGTCAGCCGCAGACCCTCCTGGTGCAAGCAGTAATGGCAGAGAAGCCGCTCCGGAGAGCGGTGGTATGTCAGCGTGATGCTGCAGTTCGGACACACCACCACGTCGCCGCAATCGTTGCACTGGACAAATGCCGAGTAGCCGCGCCGGTTCAGCAGAAGAATGCTCTGTTCCCCGCGCATCAGCGTCTTCGCAAGCGCGCGGTCGAGCTCTTCCCGGATCACTGCTTCGTACCCGGTGCCAGGGCCCGTGCTGCCGTCAGCGAGTGGAATCGAGCGATGCCTCAGGTCTACTACGTCTACCGACGGCAGCCGGCCACCGCCCACTCGGTCAGGGAGTGAGAGTAATCTGTACTTGCCTGTTTCAGCGTTCATCCATGATTCAAGCGACGGAGTCGCGCTGCCCAGGACAACGACGGAACTCTCGGCCCTGGCGCGAACGATCGCTACCTCGCGCGCGTGGTAGCGCGGCGACTCACCCTGCTTGTAGCTCGTCTCGTGCTCTTCGTCGACGATGATCGCGCCAAG
>DATAIM010000350.1:0-3012 GCA_036262655.1 Gemmatimonadaceae bacterium
TGACGCAGCGATGTCGTTTCTGAAAATCTGTCCGTCCTTCATCACGAACCTGATCTGCCTGAGAGCCGGTATGCTGGATGACGGGTCACCGGCGACAGCGATCAGGTCTGCACGGAACCCGGAAGCGATCCGGCCCGTAACCTTTCCCAACCCGGGAATTCCAGCTGTGCCGGACGTAGCGGACACGGAGTGAAAACCCGATTTAATCAAATCGTAACTATCAGACATGAGTCGGCAACGCGTATCTTCGCGTTCACCTCTTCCTACCTGCAAACACACCGCCTGTGAAGAAAGTCCTGCGAGCGTTCCTCGTGCTGAGCATCCTGTCGGCGTGGTCCGCGACCTCCGCCCAGACCCAACGCCTGCGTTCCGGGCCCGTGCGCGTTTTCATCGACTGCAATACTTCAGGGTGCGACTTCGACTATTTCCGCACTGAAATCCCGTACGTCGACTACGTCCGCGACCGGACAGACGCCTCCTTGCACGTTCTTGTTACTACGCAGTCCACCGGCAGCGGGGGGATCGAATACACATTCAACTTCATCGGGCTGCGCGACTTCGCGGGTGTCTCCGACACACTCAGGTATGTGAGTCAGCAGTCGGCGACCGAGGATGACCGCCGGAAGGGTATTGCGCAGACCCTCAAGATGGGACTTGTTCGGTACATAGCCCGGACATCATCGGCCGACCGTCTGCAGATCGGTTTTGTGAAGCCGTCGGCTGTGGACAGTGCGAAAGCCGGCGACAAGGCCACTCGCGATCCATGGAACTTCTGGGTGTTTCGCCTGAGAGCCAATGGAAACTTCAATGGCGAAAGCTCACAGCGTTTCTCGAATCTGCACACGTCGGTTTCGGCCAACCGCGTCACAAAGGACTGGAAGATCAACAACTCCGCGAACGTGAACTACTCGGAGAGCAAGTTCACTTTCAACGAAGGTGAGGAGTTCAAGAGCTACTCGCGGTCATATGGTATCAGTGAGCTCATCGTAAAGAGCCTGGGTGAGCACTGGTCGGCGGGCCAGCGGGCATCGATGACATCCTCGACATTTCTCAATACGAAGCAGTCGCTCAGTTTTGCGCCGGCGATCGAGTACAATCTCTTTCCGTACTCGCAATCCACCCGGAAGCAGCTGACCCTCCAGTACTCCGCCGGAGTGACATCCTACCGTTATCGTGACACGACGATCTTCGACAAGATCTCGGAGGTTCGCCCGCATCAGTCGCTGACCGCGTCGGTCAGCACGACGCAGCCATGGGGCTCCATTGCGGGCTCGGTTGAAGGCGCGACCTATCTCGACGACCTCACGAAACGACGACTCGTGATCTTCAACAGCATCAATGCGAGACTGTTCAAGGGCTTCAGCTTCAACATGTTCGGCAGCCTCTCGCTGCTGAGGGATCAGCTGTATCTGAGCAAGGGCGGGGCGACGGACGAGGAGATCCTGCTTCAGCGCAGGCAGCTCTCGACGTCCTACAGCTACTTCGTCGGAGTCGGCTTCTCCTACACGTTCGGCTCGATCTTCAACAACGTCGTAAACCCGCGGTTCGAGGGCGCCGGCGGGCAGTTCTTCTTTTTCTAGCGAGTGCGCGCGGCGGGATTCGAACCCACGACCTTCGGCTCCGGAGGCCGACGCTCTATCCAACTGAGCTACGCGCGCGACGGGCCGGATACCTTATAGAAGCGACCCTCCGCATTCTAACCCCGCCCTCGGGCAAGGGCAACGCGCCGCGGTTTGGCACGAACTGTGACCCGCTTAAGTTGACAGCATGCTATTCGACAAGCGCAAAATCACAGTCATCCCCGGCGACGGAATCGGGCCCGAGGTAGTCTCGGCCGCCCTGAAAGTCGTCGAAGCCACCGGCGTCGATATCGAACCCGAGATCTGCCTCGCGGGGGCTGAAGCTTTCTCGAAGGGCGTGGAGACGGGGGTCCCGAAAGAGACCATCGCTTCCATCGAACGGACGAAGGTGGTCCTCAAAGGCCCGCTCGAGACGCCGATCGGCTACGGAAACAAAAGTGCAAACGTCACGCTGCGCACTTTGTTCGAGACTTTCGGCAACCTGCGGCCCGTCCGCGAGCTTCCGGGCGTCACCACGCCGTTCACGGGACGGAAGCTCGACATCGTGATCGTTCGCGAAAATGTCGAGGATCTGTACACCGGCATCGAGTACATGCAGACGCCGGGGGTCGCCGAGGCGCTCAAGATCATCTCGCGCACCGGATGCGAGAAGATCGTGGAGCTCGCATTCGAGTTTGCTGTGGCAGCGCGCCGGAAACGGGTGCACTGCGCGACCAAGGCGAACATCATGAAGCTGACGGAAGGAATGCTTCAGCACACCTTCGAGGAGATAGCGAAGCGGTACCCGCATATCGAGTCGAAGCACATCCTCATCGACAACTGCGCGCATCAGCTGGCGATGCGGCCGGAGCAGTTCGATGTGATCGTCACCACGAACATGAACGGCGACATCCTGAGCGACCTCACGTCCGGACTTACAGGCGGGCTTGGGTTTGCCCCGTCGGCCAACATCGGCAACGACGCGGCGATTTTCGAAGCGGTCCATGGATCGGCGCCCGACATCGCGGGAAAGAACATCGCGAACCCGACGGCGATCATCCTGAGCGCGGCGATGATGCTTCGTCACATCGGAGAAGGCGCGGCAGCACACGACATCGAGCAGGCGGTTCTCGTCACGCTCGAAAGCGGCGTCCGCAGCGCAGACATGCAGGGGAAGGGAAAGCCCGCAACGACCGACGGCTTTGCGGATGCCATCATCAAGAATCTCGGGCGCGAGTCGAGCAGCGCCGCGGCGGCGGATTTTCGCGCGGTTCGGCTGCCTCCGCCGACTACAGAAGTAGAGATTGCACCCGTCACCACCCGGCGTGTCACCGGAGTGGACGTTTTCATCGAGAGCAGACTGATGCCCGAAGAGCTGGGCGCAGCACTCGCCGAGGTGTGCAGCGGGACGACGGTTCAGCTGCAGATGATCGGAAACCGCGGGAACACGGTT
>DATAIM010000351.1:0-1500 GCA_036262655.1 Gemmatimonadaceae bacterium
GGTCACGGTAAAGAGACTGCCCCGTCCAAGTCTTGACGATGCAGTGAGCGTGCCACCATGGGCTTGCGCAATCCATTGGCTTATTGCGAGACCGAGGCCGAATCCTCCGCGCTCCGACATTCTCGACCGCGCTCTGTCGGCGCGCCAGAATCGGTCGAAGATGTAAGGAACGTCTGCCGCCGCGATTCCGATGCCGGTGTCACGCACCGCGAACGTCACGTTATCCGGATGCAGACCGAGGCCGATCTCTACTTTTCCTCCGGCCGGTGTGTACTTGATCGCGTTGGTGACGAGGTTGAGAAACAACTGCCTGAGACGCGTGCGGTCGCCCATGATGGTTGCTTCTGCGGTAAATGGAAAATTCACCGCGACTCCTGCGCCTTCACCGAGTATGACGGCGGTCTCGTAAACGTCCTCGACGAGTGGCTTCAGCTCGATCGGCTCGCGATGAATGTCGAATCGGCCTTCGTCCGCTCTCGCGAGAGTGAGGAGGCTCTCGACGAGATCAGCCATGCGTGTCGTTTCGTGCAGCGCTTCCTCGAGTGCCACCATTCGCTCGCTCTGTGTGCTCTCGCTCATCGCGCGCTCGACATCGGCGCGGAGGACGGCGAGGGGAGTCTTGAGCTCATGGCTCGCATCTGCTGTGAAGCGCCGCAATCCCATGAACGACGTCTCGAGCCGCTCGATCATCGCGTTGAGCGTTGCAACGAGCCGCTCGAATTCCTGCCCAGCGTTCTCGATGCTGAGGCGGCGATGCAGGCTGCGCCCGTCGCTGATCGCCTCGACATCGTGAGTGATCTTCTCGATCCGCTGCGACGTGATCCCGAGTGACGCCCATGCACCCCAGCCAGCGACGATGATGAGAATAGGCGCAAAAATGAAGAGCGCGATCATGTACTCGCGCGGAAGCTCGGTTGCGGCCTGGGTGGGCACGCCTACAACCACTTTCCCAAGCGGGGTAGCCGCACGCGAGAGATTTCGCGCGACCAGGAGAAGCCGCTCGTTTGCGCCTTCGAGTGACAGCAGCCCGGCGGGACCTCCGACGGGAAGATTCGTCAGCTGCTCGGTAAGCAGCGCCGCGTCCTCGTTACGGAGCCGTCGCACCTCGGACGACTCGAAGACCACGCTGCCCCTGCGGTCAATCACGACGAGATAGCCGGGAAACGCATTCAGCATCGCACCCAGCCGCGTCGTTATCGCAAGAGTCTCCACTGCGGTATCAGGACGGATGACTACTGGCTGTGCTCCTTCGCCGGCTTCCAGAATTACTCCAGCGGCGAGGTCGGCTTCAGTGCTCGCGTACCTCGCAATGTCCTCATATACCGATGCATTCCGCACGAGCCAGAACGTAAGGCCGAGAGCGCCGGTTATCGCAACGAGACCCGCCACGAACGCCAGCGTAAGGTTCGTACGGGTGGAGGCCATCGAGAATCAGACTCGCGATGTGGTTGTTTCTGAACGGATCACGTATCCCACGCCACGAATCGTGTGAATGAGCTT
>DATAIM010000352.1:0-12832 GCA_036262655.1 Gemmatimonadaceae bacterium
GCCGGGAAGCGATCCTCAAGTTCGAGGGCTGCTATCACGGTCACGCCGACTCGTTCCTCGTCCATGCAGGCTCCGGCGTCGCAACGCTCGGGCTTCCTGACTCGCCCGGCGTCCCTGGCGCGCTTGCGGCGCTCACGCTGACTGCGGAATTCAACGACGCCGATTCGGCACGGCGCCTTGCGCGTGCGGCGCCGGGTGGGCTTGCGGCGATAATCGTCGAGCCCATTGTGGGCAATTCGGGCTTCATTCCCCCGGTACCTGGCTACCTGGAGGCGCTCCGCGAGATTGCTGACGAAACGGGTGCATTACTCGTCTTCGACGAAGTGATGACGGGGTTTCGAATTGCACCAGCCGGCGCGCAGGAGCTCTTCGGCGTAACAGCCGACATAACAACGCTCGGAAAGGTCATTGGCGGCGGACTTCCAGCCGCGGCGTACGGGGGCAGGCGGGAGCTGATGGAGCTGATGGCTCCAGCGGGTCCGGTTTATCAGGCAGGGACACTCTCTGGCAACCCACTTGCGATGGCAGCCGGGCATGCGACGCTGACGGCATTGACACCTCAGCTGCATGCGAGGATCGCAGCGCGCACCATGAGGCTTGTGGACGGTCTTCGCGGCATCGCCTCTCGCCTCGGCGTTCCGTTCAGCGCCGCCTCGGCGGGGTCGATGTGGGGATTCTTTTTTCATCCCGGACCGGTTCGAACCTTTCGAGCCGCGAAGGAGTGTGATGTGGCGATGTTCAGGCGCTTCTTTCACGCGGCACTCGATCGCGGGGTATACCTGGCGCCGTCGGCGTTCGAGGCGGCCTTCGTATCGGCTGCACATGGGGACGGGGACATCGAAGAAACTCTCGAGCGTCTTGACGACGCAATGAGGTACGCCCGTGCGTAAGACTCTTTTTGTCGCGATCGTGGGTGTTGCCGCGTGCGCCTCTGCTTTGCCCCGCGGCCCGGAGGACCTCCCGCTCGATGACGGCGATCAGCCGGTAAGAATCGCGCTTTCCACATCGGCTGAGCGGCCGCGTGTCGGCGGGACTGGAGCATGGCGTATATACAGCCGCAACAGCACCAACCTCGTCGCGAAAGGAGGGGCCGACGATGAGATGCACGTCGAGCTCCGCGGAAGCCAGCTTGTTGCGACGAGACGGAATGGCTCTGCGACCTCACGGCACTCCGCACCATTTCTGGTGCGCGCGACTACACCCGGCTCTTATGTCACGTACGACGGAAAGAAATATCGTGGCGAGCTTGTCATCACACCGAACAACCGTGGTCTGCTCGTGGTGAACCGGCTCGGTGTGGAGTCGTACCTCCGTGGAGTTGTGCCGCTCGAAATCGGCGACAGGAAACCGGGCGAAGAGGCCGCGATCGAAGCGCAGGCCGTAGCCGCTCGGAGTTATACGTACATCCACATGGCGGAGGCCGGCACGCGAGGGTTCGACCTGTACGGGTCGATCCAGGACCAGGCATACGGCGGGGTCAACGCCGAAAAACCAATGTCCGATGCGGCAGTCGAAGCCACCCGGGGCATGGTGCTGCGCTACGGGGGGAGAATCATCAACACTCCTTATCATTCGACGTGCGGCGGAAGCACTGCATCCGTGAAGGAAGTCTGGTGGCGACAGAACGACCAGCCTTACCTGCGCCCCGTCAGCGATCGCATCCCGTGAACGGACTCCTTTTACTGCGATCCATCACCGCGGTTTCGGTGGACTGCAACGTTCGATGCAGACCAGCTCCGCGGTGTGCTGGAGAAGTACCTCGGAAGTGTGACCGCTGCCACCGAGCCCGCGGTCAGTGCCAACAGTGGTGCGCCGCGCCTCTCGCTCGGCCGGATAACGGGCTTCCGCGTCGACGGAAGAACCGCATCTGACCGCGTCGCGAGCGTCTCGATTCAGTCAGAGCGGGGCAATTACGTCGTGCGTGGAAATGATGTCCGCTTCGTTCTCCGCACGCCGAGCGGCAGCCTGTTGAACAGCACATATTTCACGGCCGAGGCGACGCCGGACGCGACGGGCGGAATCGCGAAGCTCGTCCTGACCGGTGGCGGCTATGGTCACGGAATCGGAATGTGCCAGTGGGGCGCGATCGGCAGGGCCCGAGCGGGCCAGGATTACAAGACGATTCTCACGACCTACTATCAGGGAACCACTGTGGGGCACATCTGAGCTCTGACATCAGGCTTGGTCTCGTTGGCGCGGGCGCGATTGCACAACTGGCGCATCTTCCCGTGCTGTCGCGCATTCGAGGCGCGCAGCTGGTCGCGATCTGTGACAACGACGGGCCGAAGGCTGGCGCACTCGCGAAGCGGCTGGGCGTGCCCGACATCTTCACGGACATCGATGAGCTTCTCGATTCGGACGAGCTCGACGCCGTCGTCATTGCCACGCCCAACCATCTTCACGAGCCGCACGTTCTCCGTGCGCTGAAACAGAAAGTCGATGTGCTCTGCGAGCGTCCATTATCCCTCACCACCGGGGGCGTAAAGCGGATTCTCGCAGCTGCCGCGGCGGCGGATCGCAAGGTCGTGGTTGGAAACAACCATCGGTTCCGGAGCGATGTGCAGCAGCTGTCGCGGTTTCTGCAGGGCGGGGAGCTTGGCCGCGTACTCGGCATGCGTGCAGGCCAATACCAGTTTCGATCCGTGCAGGGATGGAGGTACAACAAGGCGGAGGCAGGCGGCGGCGCCTTTCTCGAATACGGGTATCCGCTCCTCGACCTCGCACTCTGGCTCGCGGACTTTCCCGATCCCACGCGCGTGACCGCGCACATGGACAAGTCGCGGCCGGGCAGTGTGGAGGACATGATGCTCGTTCACGTGCAATGTGCCAGCGGCCTGAGCGTCAGCATCGATGTCTCATGGGCTTATGTCGGGCAGGAAGAGCGATGGTGGTTTGAGGTCGTCTCCACACGGGGCAGTGCGCGCCTCTCGCCGCTGCGTGTGGTGAAGGAGCTCAATGGCCGTCCGACGAACGTATCGCCGACAGGGGCCGCCGCGCGCGAGAGTGTTTTCCTCCAGTCCTACCGCGCGGAGGTTGCGCACTTCGTCGCTGTGGTGAGGGGTGAGGCGAGCTATGACCCTCCTCACGACCAGCTGAAAGTGATGGCTCTGATGGAGGCGATCTACAAATCGGCCGAAGACGGGCACGAAGTACGGCTTTAGCATTCAACGCTCGCCCGAATTGGTGAAGCGACACTCATTGCTGCGCATGAACCTTGGATTTCTTCGCTGTCTCCTCGCTCTAGCCGCTGCATTCAGTCTCGCGCCCCCGCCTCTCGATGCGCAGGAGCCGGGATCGGAGCTCACCGTCTATCTGCTTACGATGGGCGCGGGCGACGAGGTGTGGGAGAAATTCGGGCACAACGCAATCTGGATCCACGATGCGCGAAATGAATCGGATGTCGCGTACCATTGGGGGCTCTTCGACTTCGCGGACAAGGATTTCATTCCCCGTTTCGTGCAGGGGAGAATGCGGTACTCGATGGGCGCGTTCGACATGGTACAAACGGTCGAGCAATACCGGCGCGCGAACCGGACCGTATGGGCGCAGGAGTTGAACCTCTCACCAATGCAGCGACAGGCGCTCTCGGAGTTCGTTGCGTGGAATAATCGCCCGGAAAACCGGCATTACCGCTATGACTATTACCGGGACAATTGTTCCACCCGTGTGCGTGACGCCCTCGACCGGGCCCTGGGGGGCTTAATCCGAGCCGCATCAGGGAGCGTTCCGTCCCGGTCGACCTATCGCTTTCATACATCGCGCGTCACGCAGGACGACTTGCCGATCTTCAGCGGAATTATGCTTGGCCTGGGTGAGCCGGTCGACCGCGAGATCAGTGCGTGGGAGGAGATGTTCCTGCCGGTGCGGATGATGGATCGCTTCCGCTCCATCAGAGTGTCGAGAAACGGAACCTCCGAGCCGCTGGTGCGGAATGAGCGTGTGCTCTTCCAGGCCACGAGATCAGCGGAAGACACAGAGGTGCGGCGCAGCTTTCTCGAGTATCTCGCGCTTGCTGCTGTGCTCGTAGCTCTCGGCGCCGCTGCCGTGAAGTTCGGCGGACAGGCTGGAGCCACCGGAGTAACGACAGTGGCCGCGGTGTGGAGCATTATTGCCGGGCTTGCCGGTGTTTTCGTGTGGGGTCTCTGGATTTTCACGGATCATCTCTACAGCTACAGGAACGAGAACGTGCTGCAGGTCACGCCTCTTTCTCTCGTGCTGGCCGTTTTGCTCGCACGCGTTATCGGAAGCAGGCGGAAGTCGGCCGATTACGGCTCATCCGAGAAGGGGCGGCGGTCAGCGCTGTGGTTTGCGCGACTCATCGGCGGCCTTTCCCTGCTCGGATTCGTAATTCAGATTTTCCCCGTGTTCGACCAGGTGAATGGCTACGTGATCGCGCTCACTCTCCCGCTGCATCTCGCGGTAATTGCGCTTCTTCTCTCAATGAATCCGATGGAAGGAAGGCAACCCCTTCAGCCCTTGTGACAGCCGCCATCCGCCGGATACTGATCGCGACTGCCGCATCGCTCGGTCTCACCACGCTCGCATCCTGCGCGCCCACCATGACATCAAACAATCCCGTGACGCTTGCGATCGTAAATGCCCGCGTCTGGACGGCTAATCCGCGGCAACCATGGGCCTCGGGCCTTGCAATCGCTGGGGATCGCATCGTTGCCGCAGGCGCCAGTGCCGAGATAGCAAAGCTGGCGCGCAGCCAGAAAGGTGTGCGTGTGATCGATGCAAATGGTGGCCTCGTAACGCCAGGATTCATCGATTCTCACGTTCACTTCATCGATGGGGGATACAGGCTTTCCTCGGTTCAGCTCCGCGACGCCAAGAGCCCGCAGGAATTCGTCGCCCGGATCAAGGCATACGCCGCAACGCTAGCTCCCGGAACGTGGATTACTGGTGGGGATTGGGATCATCAGCAGTGGGGCGGCGAGCTTCCGCGTAGAGACTGGATCGATTCCGTCACGCCCCGTAATCCGGTGTGGGTGTCGCGACTGGACGGGCACATGGCTCTCGCCAACAGTGCGGCGCTCGCGGCCGCAAAGGTGACGAAAGCGACAAAGGACGTCGAAGGCGGGACAATCGTCCGCGATGCGGCTGGCGAGCCTACCGGAATCTTCAAGGACAATGCGCAGTCGTATGTGAATGATGCCGAGCCTCCCCGTGCTGCCGAGCTGGACGATCGAGCATTGAAGGCAGCGATGACATACGTCTCTGAGCGCGGCGTTACTTCGGTTCATAATATGGGGGGCTTTGCCGACCTCGCCGCTTTCGAGCGGGCACACGCGGCGGGGTCACTGATTACCAGGATCTTCGCGGTCACACCGATCTCACAGTGGGAGCGGCTTCGCGATACGGTCGAGAGGAGAGGGAAGGGGGACGAGTGGGTACGCATTGGCGGCCTCAAGGGGTTTGTGGACGGCTCCCTCGGCTCCCACACTGCAGCGATGTTCGCTCCGTTCACGGACACGCCGGCGGACTCGGGATTCCTCGTCGAGACGGAAAAGGATCTCTACACCTGGACATCGCGGGGGGACAGGGCGGGTCTTCAGCTCATCGTCCATGCCATTGGAGACCGGGCGATAAATACGCAGCTCAACATCTTTGAGCGGGTCGCTCAAGAGAACGGGGCGCGCGACAGGCGGTTCAGGATCGAGCATGCCCAGCACATTGCGCCGGCGGACATCGCGCGATTCGCGAAGCTCGGTGTGATTCCGAGCATGCAGCCATACCACGCAATCGATGATGGGAGGTGGGCGGAAAAGGTAATTGGCGCGGAGCGCGCGAAGACGACCTATGCGTTCAGGTCGCTGCGCGACGCGGGGGCGCGCCTCGCGTTTGGAAGTGACTGGTTCGTCGCTCCGCCTACGCCCATCGAAGGCATATATGCTGCGGTCACCCGCCGGACGCTCGACGACAGGAACCCCAACGGGTGGGTTCCCGAACAGAAGATCGATGTCGAGGATGCGCTCAGGGCCTATACAATCAACGCGGCGTATGCATCCTTTGAGGAGGGGATAAAAGGCTCGATCGAAAGAGGAAAGCTGGCTGACATCGTCCTCATCGACCGTGACATAACGAGGGTACCGCCGGAGACGATCCGCCAGGCGCGGGTGCGGCTGACGATCGTCGGCGGGCGGGTGGTGTTCGAAGCGCACTGAGAGGCGAATCCGTCGACACAGACAAAAGCGTTTTTTTGTAAAACCACCGCAGTTTCTGTGGCCTTCCAGGCCTTTATCTGTGGCATCTGTGGTTTGTTATTTTTAAAACGCATTCGAGGGTGGCAACTTCCTCGCAGAAGTGGGTAATTAAGGTGGCAACCCACGACCACAACACACCAACAAATACATGCGATATCGTCGTTTTTTAACGTCGGCCTCTACGGTCATTGCCTTCGGCGGAGTGATCGCCGGCTCTGGAGCCCCGGCAAGAGCTCAATCGAAATCCGCCTCTGCCGCATCCCGCGACATTCTTCCAATCAAGGTCACAGAGCGCACGCTGCCCAACGGCCTCAAGGTGATAATCGTCCCCACGGGATTCCCCAATATCGTCTCGCTGCAGATACCCGTGAACACTGGGTCGAGGAACGAGATCGAGCCCGGGAAGTCAGGGTTCGCTCACTTCTTCGAGCACATCCAGTCCCGCGGAACCAGGACGAAGACACAGGCGCAGATGAATGAGATCGTGACGAAGGCTGGTGCGCGCGAGAACGCGTATACGACCGACGATTTCACGAACTACTACATCACGTTCGCAAAGGAAGATCTGGAGGCGATGCTGGCACTCCAGGCAGACAGGTTCCAGAACCTGGAATACGACGAGGCGACGTTCAAGACCGAGGCTCGCGCGGTCCTCGGCGAATACAACAAGAACTCCGCGAATCCAACATCCAAGCTCTTCGAGGTGATGCGCGACTCGGCGTTCACGAAGCACACCTACAAGCACACTACGATGGGCTTCATCAAGGACATCGAGGACATGCCCAACCAGTACCAGTACTCGAAGGAATTCTTCAAGCGCTGGTATCGGCCGGAGTACACGACGATCATCGTCGCGGGCGACGTGACCCCCGAGCAGGTGATGCCGCTCGTCGAAAAGCACTGGGGCAAATGGGAGCGCGGCAGCTACAAAGCCGTAATTCCGCAGGAGCCGCCGCCGCAGGGACCCAAATATGCCCATGTGGCCTGGTCGAGTCCCACGCTTCCGTATCTGGCAGTCGGCTTCCGCAACCCGGCGTTCTCAGAGGTTCAGAAGGACAACGCCGCGCTCGATTTTGTCGCGACCCTCTGGTTCGGTCCGACCTCCGAGATCTACAAGAAGCTCGTCCAGCGCGAGCAGAAGGTAGACGACTTCGGCGCCGACAACACGAGCAACGCCGATCCGGAGCTCTTCTCGATCTTTGCCCGCGTGAAGAAGCCCGAGGACATTGTTTATGTCCGGGACGAGATACTGAAGACCATCGCCGAAGCGAAAGCGTCCCTCGTTTCCGCGGCGCAGCTGGCCGAGGCGAAGTCGAATGCGCGGTATTCGTTCGTGCGGTCGCTGGACAATACGGATCGCATCGCATCGACGCTCGCCCGGTTCGTTCGTTACAACCGCTCGTTTGGGACGATCAACAAGGCGTATGCACTCTACGACGCATTGACCCCCGCCGATCTACGCAATGCGGCGCGGGCCTACTTTACCGATAACGGAATGATCGTCGCGACAGTGTCGAACACGCCGCTTCCGCCTGCAATCAGCGCCATTCCAAGGCTTGCGAGCTTCGGTTCCGCATCCGCCACAAAGCCGGCGGCCGCGCAGCCGGCGATGGCCGACAGCCCTTCGAACCTTCCAGCGCTCAACCTCTCTGCAGGCAGCGCGAATGCTGTTCCGATGTCGAACGTCATCGTTCAGAAGTCGCCGCTTCCGCAAATCAGGATGAAGCTGCTGTTCACAGTTGGATCGGCCAGCGACCCGGCCGGCAAGGAAGGTCTTGCGGCGCTCTCGGCGACGATGATTTCCGGAGCGGGATCACGGGCGATGACGCTGGAGCAGATCAACAAGACGTTGTACCCCATCGCGGGCAGCTTCGGAAGCCTTGTCGACAAGGAGATGACGACCTTCACCGGCTCGATTCACCGCGACAACTGGGACCGGTTCCTCCGGGTAGCGCTGCCGATGCTGCTCGAGCCCGGATTCCGCGAGGAGGATTTCAAGCGAAACAAGGACGCGCTGATCAACTCCCTCACGCAGGATCTCCGCGCGAACAACGAAGAAGAGCTGGCGAAGGAGCGGCTCCAGACCAACATCTTTGCGGGGACGCCGTATGCGCACCCTGCGATCGGAACGCTGGCGGGGCTTCAGTCGATCACGCTCGATGACGTCAGAAGTTTCGTTCGTGATCAGTACACTCGAGGTAACCTGACGCTGGCGATTGGGGGAGCCGTGTCGGACGCAATGGTGACGCAGCTTCGCTCCGCGCTTGGGTCACTGCCGGCTGGTGCGCCGCCTGCGCCGCGCGCAGCGATCGCCGGAACGCGTCCCAGGGCAATGAACGTCGAGATCATCGCCAAGGACACCCGCGCGACCGCGATCTCATTCGGGCTCCCGATCGAGGTGACGCGTAATCACCCTGATTTCGCGGCTCTCAATGTCGCCCGTGCGTGGCTTGGCGAGCACCGGATGTCGCAATCTCATCTCTTTCAGCGGATCCGCGGCATTCGCGGAATGAACTACGGGGACTACGCGTACATGGAAGCATTTCCGCGGGGAATGTTCCAGTTTTTCCCCGACGCGAACATCGCCCGCCGCGCCCAGATCTTCGAGATCTGGATTCGACCGGTTGTTCCCGAGAACGCTCACATGGCGCTGCGCATCGCTACTGCTGAGCTCGACAAGCTGATCAGCAATGGCATGTCCGAAGAGGACTTCCAGTCCGCACGGCAGTACCTGATGAAGAACGTTTATGTAATGACGCAGACGCAGGATCAGCAGCTCGGGTATGCGCTCGACTCGAAATGGTACGGAATGCCCGAATACACGGGCTACATGAGGGCACAACTCGCGAAGCTGACGCGTGACGACGTCAATCGCGCACTCAAGAAGCATCTCTCGGCGAACGATCTTTCAGTCGTGATCATCACCAAGGATGCGGAGGGATTGAAGCAGCAGCTCCTTGCTGACGCCTTCTCGCCGATCAAGTACGATGGGGAAAAGCCGAAGGAGCTGCTCGACGAGGACAAGGTGATCGGTGCGCGGAAGCTCAACATCACCGCGGACCGGATTCGCGTCACACCGGTGGAGCAGGTGTTCGCAAAATAGCACTGGCAACAAAAAAGAGACCCACCTCACGGTGGGTCTCTTTGCGTTCAGGCGGCCGGTGAATCAGCGGTTCGATTCGCCCCTACCCTGGGCCGAAGAAGCCGCGCGGGCCGTCTCGGCGCCACCCTGCGATCCACTGGACGAGCGGCTCTGGCGGGTTCCGCTCTTTTCAGTCCCGCTCTGCTGAGAGCCATTCTGCACCATTCCGCTCTGCGCACCCTGGCCACCTACCTGGCGCTGCCCCTTGCTGTTCTCCTGGCTGATGCCGATCTGAATTCGGCGGGGCTGGGGAAGGGCAGTTTTCGGGATGTGAACGCTCAGCATACCGTTCTCGTAGTTCGCTTCGATCTTGGACTCGTCGAGACCCTGGGGAAGCTGGAACGAGCGGACGAACGATCCGTACGAGCGCTCCACCACATGGTAGCGGCCGTCCTTGTCATCTTCCTTCCGCTGCATCTGCTTCTCACCGCGAATGGTCAGGATCCCGTTCTCGGTGGTGATCTCCACCTCTTCAGGATGAATTCCCGGCAGCTCCGCGTCGATGCGCAGCTCCTGGTCGGTCTCGCGAACGTCCACGGCGGGGCTCCACGCACTCATCCCCTCACCGCGGCCGAAAGTATCCTCGAATAGGCGGTCAATTTCCCGGCGAAGACCGAACACCGGGGCGTTGAGGCTCTGTCTGTACAGCATTTGATTCCTCCAGTGTTGAATGTTCGGGCTGTTACCCGGCCCGCAGAAAGGCAACGCCCGGACCGTGATTTTCTGCCAGGATGACCCGCCTTTTCGGTCAAACCGGCAAGCGCGATTTGCCAACCCGACAGCCGGCGCCGATTGTAAAAACGCCTTCGCCGGGTGATATTTCCAAGCTGCGCCAAAGTCTTTTCAAAGAGATACCAACATGAAAGCCGATATCCATCCCGTGTATGCCACCGCAACCGTAAAGTGCGCCTGCGGCAACACGTACCAGACCCGCTCTACGACAGCGGAGATACACACCGACATCTGCGCGCAGTGCCACCCGTTTTTCACCGGCAAGCAGAAGCTTGTAGACACAGCTGGCCGGGTTGAGCGCTTCCGTCAGAAGTACGCCCCCAAGACCCGCGACGCCGCACCGGCGACGCCCGAGGCCTGAGCCTCAGGGATCGCCTCGCCGACGCGCTCAATCGCGCCGGTGAGGTCGAGCGGCAGCTCTCTGATCCCAGGACCGTAAAGGACGCCCAGCGCATGACCGCGCTGGGACGGGAGCTCCGCCACTTGAGTCCGGTCGTCGAAATGGCCGGACTTCTTACGAAGTACGACGCCGAGCTCGCGGAAGTCCAGGAGCTCGCTCGAGGCGATGATCAGGAGATGGCTTCCGAAGCGCGGGCCGAGGAAACGCGCCTCAAGAGCTCGATCGCGGAGCTCGAAGACAGGATAAAACCTGCGCTCATTCCTCACGATCCTCTCGACGACCGCCCCGCAATTGTCGAAATCCGCGCCGGAACCGGTGGTGACGAAGCCGCCATCTTTGCCGCCGACCTGTATCGCATGTATACACGCTTCGCAGAGAAGCGCGGATGGCGGATCGAGATGATCTCATACTCCGAGGGCACTCTGGGCGGCGTGAAGGAAGCAATCTTCAAGATCAAGGGCGAGGGCGTTTTCGGGATCATGCGCTGGGAGTCGGGAGTCCATCGCGTTCAGCGTGTGCCGGTTACCGAGGCCCAGGGCAGGATACATACGTCTGCCGCAACGGTCGCTGTTCTCCCCGAGGCCGAAGAGATCGACCTCAAGATCGACGACAAGGATCTGCGCATCGACGTGTTCCGCTCCTCCGGCCCGGGCGGCCAAAGCGTCAACACCACGGATTCGGCGGTCCGCATTACGCACATCCCGTCCGGAATCGTCGTCAGCCAGCAGGACCAGAAGTCCCAGCTTCAGAACAAGCTCAAGGCGATGGAAGTCCTGCGCGCTCGTCTCCTCGATGCGCGCCTCGCGGAACAGGAGGCACAGAGGGCGCGGATGAGAAAGACGCAGGTTGGAACAGGCGACCGGTCGGCAAAAATCCGCACGTACAACTATCCGCAGAACAGGGTTACGGATCACCGGATCGGTTTTACGATGCACGAGCTCTCGAAAGTGCTCGATGGTGACATCGAGCCCGTCATCGAGGCCCTTCGGGGGGCGGATGTCGAGGACCGACTCGGTGAGTAACACGATCCAGCGAGAGACCCCGAATGAGGTTGGTGGAACCATACGGGCACTGATCGATGAGCTGACTGCAGCTCTTCCATCGACAACCGTCGCCGATCCGCGAAGAGTGGCAGCTGATGTCATCGCCGCCCTGCTTGAAGTGCCGCGCTCCTGGCCTTTCATGAACGTCGATGGAACAGTGGATCGCGCGTTGATCGAGGCAGCCAGAGGCGCCGCACGCAAACTCTCGGCGGGAGCCCCGTTCGCGTACGCCGTAGGAAGGGCCGACTTCAGGCACCTTAACCTTGCGGTGGACGACCGCGTGCTGATCCCGCGTCCCGAGACTGAAATGCTCGTCGGCGAGATTCTCGAAAGAATGCACCGCCGGTGCGCTGCCGGACGCGGCTGGGGCACTGCTCTCGACATCGGGACCGGCTCGGGTGCGATCGCTCTCTCGCTCGCCAGCGAAGGCCGGTTCGAGAGGGTGATTGCTACGGACGTGTCACTCGATGCGCTTCACGTCGCGGGGTCGAATGCAGTGCACTGTGCCGCCGTCCTTCGCACGAACGTGGAATTTCGTCACGGCTCACTTTTGTCCCCGGTTGGCGACGTGCAGGCTACGGTGCTCGCGTCAAACCCTCCGTACATTGCTTTCGCGGAGAGCGAGCGTCTGCCGGCGAGCGTCAGGGACTGGGAGCCACCGCTGGCTCTCCTGAGCGGGCACGATGGGATGACGGCGACAAGGGCGATTGTTCGCGACGGCGCCCGTGTGCTGGTGAGCGGCGGGCTCCTTGCTCTGGAAGTTGACGAGACGCGCGCTTCGCTGGTCGCGGAAATAGTGATGCTGCATGGCGCGTACACCGGGGTTGGTGTGCGTCTCGACCTCGCCGGACGCGAGCGTTTTGTTTTCGCCACCCGCATCTGACTGCTAACACAGAAAGGGAGAAGAGATGCTGGAAGAAAAGGCGCGTGACCTGGGACGCGTGATCGGGCAAAGCCCCGAGTATCAGGCGGTGAAGCGTTCGAGCGATGCCCTTAATGCCGATCGCGATGCTGTCACCATTCTCCAGCAGATGGAGAAGATACGTACCGAGGCCCAGCAGCTTCTCCAGCGCGGCCAGCAGCCAACGCCGGAGATGGAGCAGCAGCTCGACGACCTGCTTTCAAAAGTTCAGACGAACGCGGTGTACCAGCGCGCGATCTCGGCGCAGGAAAACTTCGACAAGCTCATGTACCAGGTCAACAACTGGATCATGGATGGCATGAAGAAGGGTGCGACGAGCTCGATCATCACCCTGTCCTAAAGCGGCCACAGCGTGCGCTCCGGTCTGCTCATTGTTTTCGAGGGCTC
>DATAIM010000353.1:0-3222 GCA_036262655.1 Gemmatimonadaceae bacterium
AGAACGTTCTTCGCCTTCAGCCTGTCCAGCTCCGCATCCGAGTTCTTGACCGGAAGCTCGACCTTGAAGCGTGTTACAGGCCGGCGATTGACAGTGAGCGGCGCCTTGAGCTCACCAATTACGGCGGCGCCATCCTGCATCGTGGCCGCCTTGACGTTTCCGCCCTCGAGCTGCGCGATGTACTCGGAGTAGGTGATCGTTTGCGCAGCGTCCTTCGACCCCGAGGTGTATGTGAAAAGAGTGCCCGCGAGGAGAGTGATGAGGACCCAGAACGACAAGGTCTTCGACAGCTTTCCCCAGTTTTTCGGGCCTTTCGGCTTCTGATTGATTGGTAATGGCATCTACTGCAGGCTCGCTATGTACGGCAAATGGCGGAAATTCTCCGCGTGGTCCAATCCATACCCCACAAGGAACTCGTGGGGTGCATCAAATCCTACGAATTTCGTCTCATAGTCCAGCTCGGTCGCGATGTGCTTGTGGAGCAAAGCGCAAATCTCGAGCGAGCGCGGCGCTCTCTTCCCAAGCAGAGCCATGAGACGGTTGAGCGTCCTTCCGGAATCGACGATGTCCTCCACCAGAAGGATATGTTTTCCCTCGAGCCTCGTCTCCGGATCATATAGAAGACGCACTACTCCACTCGATTCCATCGCGTCTCCGTAGCTCGACGCCACGAGGAAATCCACCTGCAGTGGCCGCCGAATGTGGCGAACGAGATCGCTGAGAAAGATGAAGCTGCCCTTGAGCAGGCCAAGAACCAGCAGCTCGCCGTCTGGATAAGCGCTCGTGATCTCTTCGCCGAGCTCCGCAACGCGCGTTGCGATCGCCGTTTCGTCGTACGCAACGCGCTTGACCGCTCTGCCGGAAAGTCGCGGATCGGCTGCCGCGGAAGCGGTCACGTGAGCTCCGGCCGGGCGCCCGGCCGCACAATGCGGTGTCCGAGGCGCGCGCTCCGGATCATCTCGACGCGACCCGCGTCCCACTTCTTCAGCAACAGGTGATCACGGAACATCCGGACTTCGATACCTCCAGATAGCTGGATCGAGCCGCCTGTATGGCCCTTCATAGTAAACTCCGCAACGCGGTGTGTTCCGCGTCTGTCCATCACAACGCCTGCTTCGGCGGCAATAGCCGGCCATAGTGCGCGGAGCGATGCAGCATCATATCCGGCAAGTACCGCTCTGGCAACGCGAACCGACCCATCACCCGGAAGCTGAACACCAAGCTGAGCTACTGTTTCAGACATGTCCTGTCTCCACTGCGCTGACATGCGCGCAATCATCAGCAGGTCATGTGTGAATGCAGGCCGGATTCTTGTGATTGCCGGAAGAATGTCATGCCTGACCCGGTTTCTCAGGTGCGCCCGGGACTCGTTCGACGGATCGTTGACGTGCCGAACCTCTCGATTGTACGCGTAGCTCGCGAGCTGGCTCCTCGTCAGTGTAACGAATGGCCGGATCACGTCCGAGTCGGCAAACAGCGCGGCAAGACCCCGCGGACCAGCGTCACGGAGAATCCTCATGAACACAGTCTCGACCTGATCGTCGAGTGTATGCGCGGTCGCTACCGAGCCCTTGAATCGCCGCGCGGTTGCATGGAGGAAATTCCATCTTTCCTCGCGCCATTCGCTCTCCCGCCTGCCGGCCCGCTTCGAAGCTCCCACGACGCATCGAAACCCCAGTGCCTTGGCGCATTTCTCGACGAGCTTCGCCGCTCTGGAAGCATGCAGACCCGTGCCATGATTGAAGGTCGCGACCAGAAACCGCGATCGGTTCGACAGGGTCTTCGCGGCTGCATCGAGCAGCACCATGGAGTCGAGTCCGCCCGAAACCGCGAGCACGATTCGCTCACTGCCCCCGAGAGCCGACGCTGCTGCTGCGAGTACTGCGCCTTCTTCATCAGAACGGGATCTCATTGTATTTTAATTTATACCACCGCCGCACCGGAGTAGCGCATGGAAACACACGGACCGCTGGGCACACTATGGGTCTCGCTTGGACTCATCGGCTTCTACCTGGCGCTCATCTGGCTCAACACACTGCTGGGTGTGTTTCTGACGCCTTTGTTCATCATTCCGCAGACGTGGCTGCTCGATTGGCTCAAACAGCGGAAAGAGGCTCGTGCGGGAAGGAAACGCCGCTCATAGAGCCATCCATCACCACTCGTAAAGAATCGAATAGAACGCGCGGTTACGGACGATGCTCCTTACGTAATCGCGCGTTTCCACAAACGGGATTCTTTCGGTGAAAAGCTCGGGATCGTCGGAGCCTTTTTTCTGAATCCAGCGCGCGACGCGGGACTCGCCCGCATTGTACGCGGCAAGGACCCGCTCGATGTTCGAAGTCCGCCCGAGCAGACCGGCAAGGTGCTGAGTTCCAAGACGGATGTTGATCACCGGATCGTATAGCGACTCGTCCACATAGCCGGCGATGCGCTGCGATTTCGCCAGACTCCGGCCGACGGACGGCATCAGCTGCATCAGACCTCTCGCGCCTACTGGCGACGTCGCTCTCGGATTGAAACTCGATTCCTGCCGGATGAGCGCGGCTACGAGCACCGGGTCCAGACCGCGCGCCCTGGAGCTCTCGATCAGTGTCTCGCGCGCGATTGCCGGATACATCAGGCGATAGTTCTGTGCCGTTGGTCCAATTTCGTTCACCGCGCGGCGCCCCAGCGTAATGGACCGCGAAGCCTGATCCGTTCCGGCAAGGGCCTTCGCGGTGGCGACCAGACGCTCCGGAGTCTGATCTGCGTTGCGATAGAGATAGTCATACTCGAACGACGCTTCCGTTTCCATTCCAAAATCGCGGAGCACAGCAATGCGCCGCGCGGCACTGGTGACATCGGCGATCTCGGGATACGCATCGGCGACCGAGTGGTCAGCAAGCAGAGGAATACCGAGCTGCTTCGCGCTTTTCACCGAGTAATAGGACCCGCCTTCTTTGGCGAGGAGGCGACGCCAGCGAGTGTTCGCAGCGGCTGAATCACCGCGTGCTTTCCACGCTTTGCCGCTCCAGTAGCCCGCAGCGAGTGCATCGTCGCTCTCGGGGAAGAGCGTGAATACCGAGTCGAGCTCGTTCGCGGCCGTCCGGTAATCGTGCGCTATATATGCGATGAGCCCGGCGCGAAACAGCGCCACCGGCGCATGCCGCGAACGCGGAAAGCGCTGGGCGATCGATTGCAGCGTGACCCGCGCGTCAGCATCCCTCATGTCGTCTGTCGCCA
>DATAIM010000354.1:0-2007 GCA_036262655.1 Gemmatimonadaceae bacterium
GAAGATCGACGGCGCCGCCGTCAGCCTCACTTACGACGACGGTGTGTTCACCAGGGGGGCAACCCGGGGCAACGGGAGCATCGGCGAGGTCGTTACCGAAAATCTCCGCACCGTCCGTGACGTCCCGCTGCGACTGCGGGACACTCCTCCAGCAGGACGCATTGAAATCCGGGGCGAGATCTATATGCCCTTCGACCGATTCGAGAGAATGAACGAAGAGCGCATCCAGGAGGGCTTGCCGGTGTTCGCGAATCCGCGAAATGCAGCGGCCGGTGCGCTGCGCCAGCTCGATCCGGCGATCACTGCTCGCAGACCGCTCCGATTTTTCGGGTATTCCGTCGCCAGCGCCGACCCTTCCCTGCTGCCCTTTCGAACTCAGTGGGAGCTGCTGGAGCAGCTGTCAGCCTGGGGTGTCCCCGTCGCACCCCACCGGGCAAAGCTCTCGACGCTCGAGGACGTGTTCGGCTGGGCGCATACCATCGAGCACTCGGTGCGCGGCTCGCTCAACTTTGCGATCGACGGCGGGGTCGTGAAGGTCGACAATCTGGCGCTTCAGGACGAGCTGGGAATTGTCGGAGGACGAGAGCCGCGTTGGGCAATCGCGCGGAAATTCGCGCCCGATATTGCGGAGACCAGGCTGATCGACATCCGGGTGAACGTCGGACGGACCGGCGCACTCAACCCGTATGCCGTCCTCGAGCCGGTCGAGATCGGAGGCGTGGTGGTGAAGCTTGCAACGCTTCACAACGAAGATCTCGTGCGCCGGAAGGATCTTCGGGTTGGGGACGTTGTCCAGGTAAAGCGCGCCGGGGAGGTCATTCCACAGATCATCGCGTCCGTCCCCGAGAAGAGCGAGCCGCGTTCGCCCGAGTGGCACATGCCGACGGAGTGCCCGTCGTGCGGAACTGCCGCGGAGCGGGAGGAGGAAGAAGTCGCGATCTATTGCCCGAACGTTGCGTGTCCGGGTCGACAGCTCGAGGGCCTTGTCCATTTCGCTTCGCGCGGCGCGATGGATATCCGCGGGCTTTCGTATTCGCGCATCGACCAGCTGATATCGGAAGGTCTCGTTGCCGACGCTGGTGACATCTTCTTTCTGAAGAATCGACGGCAAGAGCTTCTCACTCTCGAAGGGTATGCCGAGAAAGGGACAGATGCCCTGCTGGCAGCAATCGATGAGTCGAAGAAACAGCCTCTCTCGCGGCTGCTTGCAGCACTGGGAATCC
The DNA here is from genome assembly GCA_036262655.1 of Gemmatimonadaceae bacterium. Taxonomy (GTDB): domain Bacteria; phylum Gemmatimonadota; class Gemmatimonadetes; order Gemmatimonadales; family Gemmatimonadaceae; genus UBA4720. Next base: position 1,224 of record DATAIM010000354.1, read on the forward strand.
GGCATGTCGGCTCGATCGCGGCGCAGCTGCTGGCGAAGCATTTTGGCACGCTCGACGCCGTCGCCTCAGCCACTGTAGACGACATCATGGCCGTACGCGGAGTAGGGGCGACAATCGCGGAGGGAGTAGTCAGCTACTTCGCAGATCCGAGCGCCCGTCGGCTGGTGGAGAAGCTGAGAGCGGCCGGTGTGCGCCTCGACGAGCCGCGCGTTGTCGCCGCGGGCGGTGCCCTCTCGGGAAAGACCGTCGTCATTACAGGCACCCTTCCCAACCTTTCCCGCTCCAAAGCCACCGAGGCTGTGGAGAAAGCTGGGGGCCGTGTGACGAATTCCGTCTCGAAGGCGACTTCTTTTGTCGTCGCGGGAGCAGAGGCCGGAAGCAAGCTCGAGAAAGCGCGCACTCTCCGCGTCGAGATCATCGACGAAGCTGAGCTGTTGCATCGGATTCGTGAAGCATAGGTAGATGGTTAGGTTAACCTTCAGGCAATGACAGAACCTTCGTCGCTCAATCTTGTTGGAGTCGGGATTCCGACTCTCCAGCTTCTCCGCGGGTCGGTGCTGAGTGGGCATGCATCGGGCACCGCGGTTGTGAACCTGCGGGAGGCGGGTTTCGCGGGTGGCGAGGCTGTTTATTCTGCATTCGAGAGGTGGTTGTCCGAAACGCGGTCCGACGGCGGCGAGAGCGCTGGTGTGGTCGATCCCGGCACGTTGCCACTTGAAGAGTTCGGTCTTCGAGCGGCGGAATTCTTCCGGAACGCCGGGTGGGGCAACGTCACATTCGCGCA
>DATAIM010000355.1:0-2371 GCA_036262655.1 Gemmatimonadaceae bacterium
GATGCTCACCTCGTTGCCGGCAACGAAGAGAAGCGGCTCGACGCGGCGATCGACGACGATGGGAATCTCAGGGACGACGCTTCTCCCTCACTCCGCCGGATCCGGCGCGAGTTGCGTGGCGCGCAAGGCGAGATAGTCCGCATGCTCGAGCGAATCGTCGCCCGTCTCGAGTCGCGCTTTCAGGTGCCGGACATGTCGGTTACGGTGCGGAATGGGCGCTTCGTAATTCCGGTGCGCCGCGAAGCTCGCTCAGTTGTTGGAGGTATTGTTCACGACACGTCGAGCACCGGCGGGACCCTTTTTGTAGAGCCCCCAGCCGCAGTCGAGGCGGGCAACCAGCTTCGCGAGCTCGAGGCCGATGAGCTTCGGGAGATTGACCGCATTCTGGCCGCCCTGACGGAGATCGTTCGGCCGCTTCGCGCTGATACGATGGCGGCACTCGAGGCAATGATCGTCCTTGACTCGCTGTATGCGAGAGCACGATTCGCTGAGCGGCTGGGTTGCGGAGTCGTGGAATTCAACGACCCTGGCGCAGGGTTTTCGATTCTGGGTGGCCGTCATCCGCTGCTCGTTGCCCAGGGAATCGAAGTCGTCCCATTCGATCTGATGCTCGAGCCAGCCGAGCGCACGTTGCTCATTTCAGGTCCGAACACTGGCGGAAAGACCGTGCTGCTCAAGTCGCTCGGCTTGTTTTCGTCGATGGCGCAATCAGGTGTGCCCGTTCCTGTAAGCGACACATCGCGGCTCGCGATCTTCGATGACATCTACGCGGATATCGGTGACGAGCAGTCGATCAGCTCGAGTCTTTCGACGTTCAGCGCTCACCTGAAAAACCTTGCCGAAGTGCTCCGCTCGGCAACGTCGCAGTCGCTCGTGCTGATCGATGAGCTGGGCTCCGGCACCGATCCGGTCGAAGGTGCCGCGCTCGGGGGAGCCATTCTCGAAGCGCTCACCGCGAGAGGAAGTCTCTGCGTCGCGACCACGCACCTCGGAGCGCTCAAGGAGCTGGCGAGTGAGGTTGACGGCGTGGTGAATGCATCACTGCAATTCGACTCAGTGGCCCTTGCTCCGACTTACCGCCTCATCAAGGGGATTCCCGGCAGATCGTACGGTCTAAGCATCGCGAGGCGACTGGCCCTTCCCGAGTCGGTCCTCGCCAGCGCGGAAGCGCGGTTACCAACCGGAGAGCGCGACATCAATGCACTCCTTGCAGAGCTCGAGATGCGAGAGCAGAAGCTTGCCGAACGGGAGCGCGAGTCCTCAGCGATAGCGGACGACGTTCGTGCACGTGCACACCGTGTTGCAGAGCGCGAATCGGCAGTTCGCGAACGCGAGCGCACTGCTGAGCGCGATGCCCGGAGAGAAGCGCGCCGGCTTCTGCTCGACGCCCGCTCGGAAGTCGACCGCACCATCAGAGAGCTGCGGGAATCGTCGGCGGTTGCGGCAGCGGACGAAGCAGCACGCGAGGCGCGCCGACGGATGGAACAGCTTGCCGCATCAGAGGGAAAAGCACTTGCAGCACTGGACGAACAGCCGAGCGTTGAGGCGCCTCCTGCAGAAGGAAAATCGGGAGGTATCGGACCCGGAGATTATGTAGCGGTGACGACGATGGGCGGCAGAACGGCCCAGGTGGTCGAGCTCAGGAATGGTGAGGCCGTTGTCGCATTCGGCTCCCTGAAAATGACTGTGGCTCGCACTGCACTCGAACCCGCGAGACGACCCGAGGGCGGAGAGCGGGTACAGGTGGTCATTCGGGGAGATGTGCCGGAGGTGGAGGCAAAGAGCGAGATCGATTTGCGGGGGTTGCGCGCCGGTGAAATCGAGGATGTAGTGATGCAGGCGGTGGATTCGGCGGTTCGCGCCGATCTCAAGTCGATCCGCATCATCCATGGGAAGGGTACGGGAGCGCTCCGCGAGAGAGTCGCGGAAATGCTGCGTAAGGAATCCCGCGTCTCCAGCTTTCGCCTCGGTGCGTGGAACGAAGGCGGCGCGGGCGTGACTGTCGCTGACCTCGCGTGATTCCGGACGAGACGATCGAGCAGGTTCGTGAGGCCGCCGATATCGTAGCCATCATCGGTGAGTACGTTCCGCTCAAGCGCACTGGCTCGGACTATCGTGGACCGTGTCCCTTCCATCAGGGCACGCGACGCAATTTCTCGGTGGTACCCGCAAAGCGCCTGTACCACTGCTTCGTGTGCGGCGAAAGCGGGGACGTTTTCAAGTTCCTGACCAAGCGCCTCGGCGTTGAATGGCCGGAAGCAGTCAGGATCGTGGGAGAGAAAGCGGGGATCGAAGTGCGCGACACTAAGGTCGTGCGCCAAGGGCCCGATCCTCGCGAGCCGATCTGGGAGCTTCAGGCGACCGCAGCTGC
>DATAIM010000356.1:0-1572 GCA_036262655.1 Gemmatimonadaceae bacterium
CCTCGAGCAATCCGTCGATAATCTGGTCGACGGTGATCCCCTTGGCCTCGGCGGCGAAGTTCGGAAGTACGCGATGCCGAAGCACCGGTCTCACGACGCGCACAATATCGGCGGGTGCCACTGCGAACCGTCCGGCAAGAAGAGCGTGAGCCTTTGCGCCAAGAATAAGTGCCTGGCCCGCTCGCGGCCCCGCGCCCCATCGCACGTATTTCTTCACCATTTCCGACGACTCGTTTTCCGCTGGCCGCGTCGAGCGCGCCAGCCGCGCGGCAAAGCGCAAGGCCGGATCAGCGGCTGGAATGTCACGCACCAGCCGCTGGAGCGCGCGCGTCTCCTCTCCATCTATCACAGGTTGGAGCGGCTCGAAATCGACGCCTGTGGTTGAACGGAGAATCCCTACCTCCGCATCTTCATCGGGATATCCGACGCGCACATCGAACAGAAACCGGTCCAGTTGTGCTTCGGGTAGAGGATAGGTGCCTTCCTGCTCGATCGGGTTCTGTGTGGCGAGCACGAAGAACGGTTCCGGAAGCGACATCGTCTCACCTGCCGCGGTGACACGGTGTTCCTGCATCGCTTCGAGCAGTGCAGCCTGCGTCCGCGGTGGCGCTCTATTGATCTCATCTGCCAGAACGATATTGGCGAAGATCGGCCCCTTCACGAACCGAAATGACCGGCTTCCCGTCGCGGTGTCTTCCTCCATGATCTCTGTCCCGGTGATGTCGCTCGGGACGAGGTCGGGCGTGAACTGGATGCGGCGAAATGCGAGGTCCATCGCTTCGCTGACGCTGCGAATCATGAGAGTCTTGGCGAGACCCGGCACACCGACGAGCAGGGCGTGACCACCAGCGAGACACGCCATCAGGATCTCTTCGATGACCGATTCCTGTCCGACGATACGCTTCGCGACTTCGGCGCGGAGGCGCGCAGCAGCCGCGAGAAGGGCTTCACGCGAAGAGCTTTGTGATTTCGTTGAGACGGACGGTAACGCCATGGACGCTCTGGTTGATCGAAGCGCTGCTATGCCCAAAGCTACGCGAGGCGGTGACCGAAAGCAGGGTTCGCTACGTGTAATTCTTTTGTAAGTCAGGCAGATCGGTCGGACTCGTCCCCCAGCAGCTCGAGAGTCCGGGTGCGCCGTTTTCCCGTTGACACCGAGAACTGCCTCCGCGCACTCGATCAATCGCGGTCCGAGAATTGGATGCTCCAGGTAAGCGCGAGCTTCGTCGAGGTTGTGTATCGCGAACCGCCTCGCCGTATAGCTGCTCCCGAGCCCGGCCAGTTGCGGGAAAACAAACCACAACCAGTGTGTTTGCTTTCTCCCGTTCCGAATTTCAGCAACGGCCTGACTGAAAGCGGATTCCTGCGCCTCCACGAAACGATGGAGCTCAAACGGATCGTGGAACTCTGTGTCAGTCGAAAGTGAAGAGCTCATGATAAGGATATTGTGTGAATGGCGACCACTGATCTGTAACGCGACCACGAATCTTGTAAGCCTCTTGTAAGGCCATTGTTCGCATTCGGCTTCCCCGCCGTCTGCTGATTGCAATGACATGTACCCCTCCCGATATT
>DATAIM010000357.1:0-3649 GCA_036262655.1 Gemmatimonadaceae bacterium
TGCTTTTCTGTCTGGACGTGTAGTGGTTGCCATCTCGTCAGCTATGAAGGGTCGTCAGGTAATAATAGCAAAAAATCGGGACGCACAGCGTGACCCGTGGAGTGGGACAGCGAAAGGCCACGTACCCTGCGAGGATTGCGATATGACGAGCTTCTTGATTCGGCTGGTGCTGATTCCGGCGGTTGTGGTCGCATGTTCGAAAGCGTCCATTCCCAACGATCAGAGCACGAGCGGCCCGGCACCTGGCGAACCTGCCCGAACGGCGTCGCCCGCGCCGCCTGCTGCCGATGCGGGACTGACGCCGGCACAGCAAACGGAGTGGAACGCCATCGAGAAACTGGAGGCCGAGGCAAAAGCGATTGCAAATGTCGCCGGATGCGCATCCTCGGCCGAGTGTCGCTCCGCGCCAGTCGGCTCGCGCGCGTGTGGAGGGCCACGTTACTACATCTCGTGGTGCGCCAGAACCACGGACTCGGCGTCGCTCTACCGGAAGCTCGGCGCGATCGCGAAAGCAGAACAGGACTACAACAGCAAATACCAGCTGGCGTCGACCTGCGAATTACGGATGCCTCCCTTTGTCGAGTCGTCGGGAGGCTCCTGCGTCGTGAAGTAGTGGCAGCACTGTGGAGGTGAAGCTCAGTAATGCAAAATCCGCGGGCAAACGTTACTTTTTTCCCGCTTCGTAAACCACAACCGACCGGAGCCAGTGATATGAACCTCGTCTCGCGCGTGAAGGGAATTCTCACTAACCCCCGCCAGGAGTGGGCCGTCATCGACGCTGAGCCGCTCAACGTCGGTGAGGTTCTCGTGGGGTACGTTCTACCGCTTGCGGCCATTGGGCCAATAGCGAGCATCATTGGGTGGTCGACATTTGGTTTCGGCGGACTTTTCCGCGCGTCGATCGGAAGTCTGATCGCGATGGCATGCGTGACATTCGTTCTTACCATCGTCGGGGTGTTCGTCACCTCATGGGTGATAAACGCACTCGCACCAACGTTCGGTGCAACGCAGAGCATGCCCCAGGCGATGAAGGTTGCCATTTACAGCTCGACGGCAGCATGGGTAGCTGGAATCTTCAATATCTTCCCGGCACTCGCGATTCTCGCGCTGATCGGGGCGTTATACAGTCTTTATCTGTTCTTCGTCGGGCTTCCAATGCTGATGAAGGCTCCTTCCGACAAGGCCACTACATACACTGTGGTAGTCATCATCGCCGTGATGGTCATCTATTTCATCGTGGGGTCAATCGCCGGACGCATGGTGATGTTCTAGCACAAACAGAAACGAGCCCTGCTGCTGACGGCGTCCAAATGTCAGCAGCAGGGCTCGTTTGTTGTTTTCAGTAGTCGACCGGCCGCAGGTACGTTTCGCCGATTGCGCTGTGGCTGACCATCGCAACTGTCGGGAGCTTGCGCTTCCAGTGCGTCCGTGACAGCCGCCGGTACACGAGCTCCACTTCCGATTTGGAGAATCCGTGTGCCTCCACGTCGTCGGGGGTGTATCCGCTGATGAGCCAGTTCAGGATCTCATCAGCTCGTGCGTAGCTGATCCCGAAGTCTCCCTCGTCGGTCTGTCCTTCGATCAGGTCCGCGGAGGCGGGCTTGTCGACGATCTCGCTCGGAACTCCCAGGTGTCGCGCGAGCGTCCAGACCTGGGTCTTGAAGAGGTCACCGAGCGGATTGATTGGCGGAGAATCGTCCGCATGCCATGTGAAGTACCCGAGGAGGCGCTCGGTCTTGTTTCCCGTGCCAAGGGGCAGAGCCGAATGGGCGGCGGACTGGTCGAAGAGAGCGATCATTCTCGTTCGCGCCATCACGTTGCCTCGTCGCGCCGGATCCGCCTCGGGCTCATTAGCGAGATATCCATCGACCGCGGAGCTGATGTCGATTGTTCGGGACTGGATTCCCAGAGCGTCGACGACGAGCTGCGCGTGGACGAGCGAATCAGGACTCGACGTCCGATACGGGAGGCGAACTCCGATCACGTTCCCCGGTCCAAGTGCTTTTGCTGCCAGGTACGCCGTTACCGCCGAATCCACGCCGCCTGAGACTCCAACGACGCCGCGCGAGAATCCCCGCAGCTTGAGCTCTTCACGGAGAAACGAAACCAGCCAGTCCGCGGTCAGCGCAGGATCGATGTCCAGCGGTGGGGGGCCCATCACGGATGCGGCAGCAGTCACAACCTCTATCTCTGTGGGCTCGACACTGGCATTGGCTTCGTTCCCGCCGTTCCGAGCCTTTCCAGTTGTTCTCGTGGAAGCGCGTGCCGGCGCGCGTGACGGCTGGCCGGAAACGATCCCAACTGGCGATGCACCGTTGCTCGACGGCGGATCATACATCAGTGGAAGGGGCTCGCTGATCTGGATTTTTCCGATGGTGCGCACGATGTGCGGCAGCATCGTCTGAAGGTCGGTGAGGAGCGGCATCTCCACGCGGGCGCGTGTGAGCTCCGACGTATCGAGAGTCACGGTCGCGATCGACTCTTCCCATAGCGGAGCTCGCAGCTTTACATCGCCACGCGGTCCGGCGACGACCGAACCTCCGGAGAATGTCTTGCCCCCTTCGGCACCGACGAGCTGTACAAGACTTGTGAACACTCCATGCTCGGATGCGATGTCGCGAGCCAGCCGCTCCCATCGCTCGAGACTGGCGGGACCCGGATGCTCGTCCTTTCTCGGAAACACCCCGCGGGCCGGAGACGCAGAGGCGATGAAGATGATCTGCGCACCATCGAGCGCGGCGACCGTTCCGGAGAGCGAATGCCACGCATCTTCGCAGACGAGCATTGCCGCACGGCCCCAGCTCGTGTCGAAAGCACGGATCTCGAAGCCGCGGTCCACGAAGCGCTCTTCGTCGAACAATCCATACGTCGGGAGAAAGACCTTCCTGTGCACGTGCCGCACGATCGGCTCGTCTCCCCCGAGAGTCACGTACAGCGCACTATTATAGATGGAGTTGTTCCAGATTTCGTAAAAGCCCAGTCCAACGTCCATCGGGTCGAGTGAGGAGACCGCCGCGCGATACTGCTCGTCGAGGTCGCGAACGAGTGTCCCGGCAGTCACTGCCTGGTCACGCACTCCTCCCTCCAGGAAGTACCCGCTCACCGCAGTCTCGGGAAGGAACGCGACCTGTGGCCTGGGTTTCAATGAGTCAAGCTGAGCGAATACTCCGCCCAGCCGCGCGAGATTTCCGGCGTAGTCGCCCTTTCGCGGCTTGAATTGTACGATTGCAAGGTGCACGGATTGATGCATTACACTGAAGTTGCCATTTGCCTCGGGCGCGGGCAACGGGTGGCGCTGGTCGCGCTGGTCGCGCTGCTTGCGTCTCCTTCTGCAATCGATGCGCAGGCGACACCGTCGCGCGAAGCGTGGCGCATCGTTCCGCAGCCTCAGTCCTCCGAGATTCTCGCGCGCGACGGCTCACTCATCGGCGAAATCGGCACGCAGCTCCGCTCCAGCATCTCGATCCGAACGCTGCCGAAGTACGTCGGTCAGTCGTTCGTTGCGGTCGAGGATCAGCGGTTCTACCAGCACGATGGCGTCGACATCGTCGGCATCGCTGGGGCCATCAAGGACAACATCCTTGGCGACCGCCGGGGTGCCAGCACGATCACGCAGCAGCTTGTCGGGAACATGCATCCCGACATTATC
>DATAIM010000358.1:0-5833 GCA_036262655.1 Gemmatimonadaceae bacterium
GATGGTATCACCGACGCGGCCATTCTCCCTGGATACCTTCGCCACGCCTTTCCGGCTCACGACCCGCCACTTTCCCGCTGGTCCGAGAACCTTCAACGCGAGTGGCGTCGAGACAGAGCTGTCGCGCGGCCAGAGCTTCGGCGATCGCCAGTCGTAGGGACCCCATTCATCGACGATGATTGCAGCGCGCTCACGCCGTGCGAGCGGATCATCCTCTACCCGCAGTCCCCCGGCGAGAGGCCTGGGCAGCACCACACCGGCGGGCAACTGCCATCGAGGTGCGGGCGGCCAGCCACGCACCGCGGCGTACGAGCGGCCAGAGGGGGTGGTGTTGCCGCCCGAAACGATCTTCGAGCTGTCCTGCACGACGAGCACCGAATCAACGTCCATGAATTCGTTGCTCGCCATCTGCGCAGACGCAGTCTGCGCCACCCGAAGGCCAACCCGATTTCCAGCGAACACGTTTCTCAGGATTCGATAATCGCGGCTGCGCGTGTCGCGGTGCTTCGGGTATCCCCAGTCACCGGGCTCCTCCGGGACGGCCCAGAGTCTGATTGCTGTTGAATCACCGAGGAACCTGTTCTCGCGAATCTCGTTGTTCTGGCCGTGCTCGATCGCTATTCCAGTGCGATTCTTCGCGAAATCATTGCCGATCACCTGCGAGTCGTAACTGTATCCGCCCCATAGCCCGTATTCGGAGCCTTGCGCACGGTTCCCGATGAAAACGTTCCGGCTGAACGTTGCCTCCATGGCGTTCGTTGGCGCGAAACTGAAATCGTTCGCGTAGAACAGGTTGTCATTGCAGCCGCCTTTCCCCGTATCCATCGTCGACTGCCCCGCCCACAGAAACAGTCCGTCGCCACCATGAGTCATGGAGTTGAACGCGACGATGTTGTGCGAGCTCTGCTCGTACAGCAGGAGATCGGCCGAGTCCTGTCCTCGACGATAGAAGCCGTGACTGAAGCCGCGAACATTGAAGCTGGCGTGGTTGTGAAGAATCTGATTGTAGCTCGACCGGTACAGGGCGATTCCGACGCCCGAGTTGAACTCGATTGTATTGTTCCAGATCCGCAGACTGTCGCTGCGCACGAGCATGATGCCTTCCATGCCCTGCTCGATCGTGTTGCCGCGAATCATCCCTCCGCGAACGTCGCTCAGATACATCGCGGCACCGAAACGCAGCCACTCGTCTTTTTCGTTGTTGTGGTGCGAGAGCCAGTCCATCAAACTCTCGTGTTCGACGAGACTGTACAGGCGCGGTTTCCAGTTGTGGCTCAAATCGTTGTCAGCGAGCTCGAGTCCGCGCGTTCCACGTGCGAGAATCCCGATCTTGTAGCCCCGCACACGCGCGTTGCGAAGTTTGACGTTTCGTCCTCCGTCGATTCGAATCGCGACGCCCGCCGCGGCATCGGGATCGTCGCCTGGCGGAGAGCCTTCGAGCACGCTGCCGGAAAAGTCTACGAAGATGTTGTCGCCGCGAACCGTGATCACCGCGGAGTCGAGCGACCCCGGCGCCGGGAGGCGGTAGACGCGGGGGGCAATCCGCACCGAGTGCGTGATCACCATGCCGGGGGTGATAGCGACTGTTCCCTGAGCGACGGCGGTCCGTCCATGAGGCGCGATCACCGCGAGCACGGCTGCACACGCGAGTCGAGGGAGGTGAGGTTTTCCGTGCATCGGCACCACTCAATAGCGGAAGCAAAAATATACGCGCGGCCGTCATGCGCGGAGGTTTTACCCTCACGGGACAACTGTATTTACCGCAGAGAACGCAGAGACTACAACCGCATTTACTGCCGTAAACAACGGGTTAGCGGAGAACCTGCTTTCTAACCGGCGAGGGCGCCGACGACGCCGAGGAATGGCCAGGGTCGATCAACGCGGCAGAGAAATGCTCCCTTGTCCAGGCGTTCTGATTTTTTCGTTTTCCCGATGATGGTGCAGTTTCTGTCTTTCCTGGCGGTAAAACGCGATTGCAGTCCCGACCTTCCCGGCGACAATGCCGTTCCAGTTCCCTGCGTTCTCTGCGGTAATAAACCTTCGAGCTGCTAATTCGGTGCGAGCAGAACGCCTAGCGCTTGTACCAGTCCTCGGCCAGGAACCTCGCATGCATCAGGGCGCTTACCTTTGCCTCGCCGGAAGCGGACGGATGAACTCCGTCAGTGACATAATCAGCGCGATCGTAGCACACCCCGCCCTTGTTCATCAATCCCGTGCCGCATGCCGGCGCCCAGAGGTACGGACCCCACCCATACCAGACACCATCCACCGTCTTGTGCGTGGCAAGCCACGTGTTGAGCGCGTGCCCTTCCTCGTAGCTGAGCGGCTCTCCGCGGGTGAACGAGTTCGCGTAACCACCGTAACTGCGCGACGATGTGTACACCGCCTGAGCAGAAGGAAACTTCGCTTTGACGCGGGCAGCAAAGCTCTGGAGGTTTGCGCGGAAGTTCTCGTAATCGCTGCCGGGCGCCGGATACACCGGCAGCATCGAATTGCCAGGGCCCGACGTAAACTGATCGGCGGCCTTGTGAAAGATCACACGCACCTGATCCGGTCGGATTCCCGCGGCCGGTAGTACCTGATTTATGCACCGCGTCCATAACTCGGCATCGTAGCTGGGGTCGATCCACAGCTCGATCGCATGTCCACCCACCGCACAATTTGCAAATCTCACGGCCGGATTCACCGCCGGCGCAAACTGGCCGCGGAAACGTGCCTGAAAGTCGGCGCATTCCTGGTTGGCATTGCTCATACCGATGCAAACCATGCCGATGACACCACTTACCGCGCTCACAGCCGGCTTGCCGTTATCCGTAAGCCGAAGAGGCAGCCCTTTGTACGTCCCCGGGCTGTCGCCTCCCTCAGAACCCCGGTCGATCGGATAGGGCGTCTGAACATCCCGGCCGACAATCGCCCCGCCACCTCCACCGCCCCCGGTTCCGTCATCATCGCCGGCACCCGTTGCGGAGCTGCACGCCGCAACGGCAATCAGCACCGCGCTTAGTAGATATGAACGATGGTTTGGATTCACTGATTCCCCACGTGACTTCGATAGTGAGACTACGGTTGTCGCATCGACGTTAAGACGTGGCGGACCTCCGCTGGCTTCGTTCTATTTTGTCGGCGCAGACTTCGTTCCGATGCATGATGAAGGCCGCTCTGACGACCGATAGCTCAGCGCAACACTCCGAGGTAACTATGTGGAAATGGCTTGGTGGTTGCCTGGTGGTCGTCATCGTTCTTATTGCCGGAGCGATGATGTGGGGTTATCGCGTCATGCAGCAATCCCTTTCGCCGGATGGGTCGGCGAGCGTGACCATCGGAGCGCCGGCAAGCAGAATTTTCGCCTCGATCGCGCATGGTGATTCGATCGCAACGTGGATGGCACAGGGAAGTACCGTCCCTACATCACGACATGGCCCCCTCGAGCCCGGTGACACCCTTCGAATCGAAATGCAGTCGCGGCTTCCAGCTCCACAGCAGGCGATGATCTGGCGGGTGAAGGAAATCGTCGTCGATCGCCTTCGCGTCCTGGAGCTCTTGAGCGATTCGGCTCATGAAGTCGTCGCAACTCGCCGCGACTCCATCTCCACTGTAGGTGATTCGACACGCGTATTGACGAGGATCACATCCCCGGCCCTGGACTCCATCCGCGCGGCACCGGGCAGCAAGCCGAAATCGGGGGACGGTATGGGAGGGCTCAGCGCCGACCTTCTCCTCTCGATGTTCAGAATGCAGTCGAAGCTGGAGCTGATGCATCTCAAGGCGCGGGTCGAAGGCGGTCGGCCTGAGCTGCTTCCGCGCCCGAGATAACAGCTCACGTATCCAGCTCTGCGCTCAGACGCGGCTCACCGGGAGCGTTCCGGCCGAGCAGGTGCGCGACGATTTTGTCGCCGTGATAACGGCCGTTCTCGATGAACACTTTGTTGGCGTCGAATCCCGCGACCACCACACCCGCGATGTAAATCCCCGCAACGGCCGTCTCCAGTGTGGTCGGGTCGTGGTCGGGGATGCCTGTTCCATGATCGATCGGCACACCTGCTTTCCGGAGCAGGTCGACCATCGGCGCGAACCCTGTCATGACATACACGAACGCCGCGGGAAGTATCTCTTTACCAGACGGGCCGTCGATCACGACTGCTTCACGCGTGATCGAAGTCACGCGACTATCCCAGCGGACGGCGATCTCGCCTTCCTTCACTCTGTTCGTAAAATCGGGAAGCACCCATGGCTTGATCTTCTTGTCGAACGTCGGTCCGAAATGCACGAGCGTCACTCGCGCGCCCGATCGCCATAGATCCAGCGCCGCTTCAGCAGCAGAGTTCCCTCCCCCGACAACCACCACGTCCTGATCGAACGCTTCGTGTCCCTCGCGATACACGTGCGTCACGTGTGGCAGATCCTCGCCCGGAACGCGAAGATAGTTCGGAGAGCCGAAATATCCTGTGGCGATCACAACCGCCTTCGCGACCGCGTGGCGCTGGCTGCCGTTCCGCATCGTGGATTTGACGCTGAACACATCACCGGATCTCTCGATCGATTCAACACGCTCGTACTGCCGCACGTCGAGGTCGAAATGGCGGACGACTGCACGGTAGTAGGCCAGAGCGTCGCGCCGCGTTGGTTTTTCGGTGGCGATGACAAACGGAACGTCACCGAGCGAGAGCTTTGGAGCGGTCGAGAAGAAGCGGGCATACACGGGGTAATGCGCTATGGTGCTGACGACGACGTTCGCCTCCACGACAACCGATGAAAGCCCCGCGCGCTCCGCTGAAATCGCGGCGGCAAGCCCGCACGGTCCACCTCCAACGACAAGCAGATCGAACATTCTCGCTTCGTCAGTCACGGTTGCGTGTTGTGGAGAGTGAAACGCGATCGGCCCTGCTGGCCTGAACGAGCGGGCTGATGGACATTAATACAGAATGTTTCGACGCGTACTCCGACAGGCAAAGTGAGGAATCATGAGATTTCGCATACCCGCGTTTGTGCTCGCTCCATGTATTGCGATGGCGACGGCGAAAAGTGAGGCCCAGCAGTCTCCCATTCAGCAGGGCTCCATTCAGATCGGAGGTACCGCCGATATCTCGCGAACCGACGGCGGCGGCGACGATAGCCCGGGACTGATGCTTGTGGAAGCATTCCCGAAGTTCGGCTATTTCGTCGTAAAAGGACTTGCCGTGACGCTGAACGTCCGGTTGCGGAGAGCATGGGCGGAAGATCAGCCAACGGTGAAGGACCAGTCATCGAGCGACGCGGGCATTGGCCCCGGCGTGTCGTACTATGTCACCACGCGATATCCACGTCTTTTCCCATTCGTATCCGCACGTACGCTGTACAACCGCAACAGCTCTCACGCAGAGCTCATTCCGTCAGGGCCGGTAATCGAGACGACAGTCACCTCGTATGTCTGGCTCGGTTCAGCGGGCGCCCTGTACATGCTCGGTGAGCACGTCGGGCTCACCAGCGAGGCGTTTTACCAGCGGCAAAACAACAACGTCAGGAACAACACGGCACGGGCCAAGAGCAAGTCGAGTAGTTACGGTCTCCAGTGGGGAATTACCGCGTTCATTTTCTGATATCTGAAGTACTGAAGTCATACCCGTAAAAAAAAAGCGAACCACAGAGGCCAGAGGGAACTGCCTGAAAAGGCCACGGAAAAAAATCGAAACGGACCCTTCGAACCACGGTAAAACCCCTCAACGGCCAATGGCCCCGACGGTGAAAAGGTCGATCTGCGGCGGGCGCTGCGGGAGACCCAGCGTCTCTATCACAGTTGCGATCCACCCATCGCGATCATCACGATCGAGCGGCGTTACAGGGACCCCGAAATCCA
>DATAIM010000359.1:0-1859 GCA_036262655.1 Gemmatimonadaceae bacterium
ACAGCCGTTGCAGCCGCTCGAACAGAGCGGCGCTGAGGTCATTCACCATCCTACGGCCCGCGATCGTCCAGTACCAGGCCAGCGCGGCGGACAGGAGAAGGTTCAGCGCATACAGGACGCAAAACGCCGCGACACCCCAGAGGAGTACCTGGGAGGGAGAGAGCCCACGCAGGAAATCGGTCAGGAACGCTGGTATCTTCGAGTCGCTCGTCTGCTTTGCGACGCGGTCAACGAAGATCTTCACCGGCCATGGCCGGACCGCGGTCAGTCCCGCAGTGGCGACGTTCAGGACCAGAATTGCTGCCAGATAGCGCCACTGTGCGGTGCAGTAGCGAAGAACTACAAGGTACTTCTTGAAGGAGACGCCGGGCCCCTCGATGACTTCTTCCTCCAGGCGACGCTTTTTTCCGCGTCTTCCCTTGCGCAGCTTTTCCCCGGAAGAGCTCGTTGCGGGGGGCGGAGCGACGGACGTCAACTAGGGATTCGCCGCTGCGGCATGACGGAAGGTGTCAACATTCTTCCATACTAAGGCGCCCGCTGCGCTCTCCGCAACACGGATCCATCCGAAATTAGTGCCCGCAGGATGTAGCGAATGAGTCCACGAACGTTTAGCGTTGTGGGCCGCCCCACAGCATCTTCACATGCCGCCACTGCAAACCCTGCCGAACCAGCCACTCCAGCCGCTCACCGCTCCGCCCATGGCGCATGAAACGCGGATGAGCATCGTGATTACCGGTCACGTCGATCACGGCAAGAGCACCATTGTCGGACGGCTTCTGGCCGACACCGGATCCCTGCCCGAAGGGAAGCTGGATCAGGTCCGGGCTCACTGCGCCGCGACCGCCCGCCCCTTCGAGTATGCATTCCTTCTCGACGCACTGAAGGACGAGCAGGCACAGGGAATCACGATCGACGCTGCGCGAATCTTCTTCAAGACGCCAGCGCGGCACTACGTCATTCTCGATGCGCCCGGCCACATCGAATTTCTGAAGAACATGATCACCGGAGCGGCACATGCTGAAGCGGCGCTGCTCGTGATCGACGCGCTCGAGGGGATCCGCGAGAATTCGCGGCGCCACGGCTACATGCTGGCCATGCTGGGCGTACGACAAGTTGCGATTCTCGTCAACAAGATGGATCTCGTCGGCTACAGTGAAAAAACGTTCGGTGAGATCACCAGCGCTTTCGGCAGCTTTTTGAAGCCGCTCGGAATTACGCCGATGTGGTTCATTCCCGTCGCAGGCCGAAGCGGCGACAACATCGCGTCGCATTCGGAGGCGATGCCATGGTACACGGGACCGACTGTACTCGAGTCGCTCGATACGTTCACCGTTGATCGATCCGCTTCAGACCGGCCGTTCCGCATGCCGGTTCAGGGCGTATACAAGTTCACCGAGGACGGCGACGACCGCCGCATCTTTGCTGGTGGAGTGCTTACGGGACGAGCATCGGTCGGCGACGAGATCGTGTTCTATCCGTCGGGCAAGGGAAGCCGCATTGCGACGATCGAGGAGTTCAACGCTGAGCCGATGAGCTCCGTCGAAGCGGGAAGGGGCACCGGCTTTACGCTGCAGGAACAGATCTACGTTCCCCGTGGCGAGATTGCGGCGCTCACCGGAGAGACTCCGCCGGAAGTCACGACGCGCCTTCGTGTCTCGATCTTCTGGCTCGGACGACAACCGCTTGTAAAGCGGCGGGAATACACGCTCAAGCTCGGCACTGCGCGCGTCCCGGTTCGTCTCGAGTCAATCGAGCGGGTGCTCAACGCGTCAAGCCTCGAGACCCTCGAAAACCCGGAGCAGGTCGGTCGCAACGATGTGGCCGAGTGCGTGTTGAAGCTTGGCCGCGCGATCGCGTTC
>DATAIM010000360.1:0-5271 GCA_036262655.1 Gemmatimonadaceae bacterium
TACCACTTCGGCAATGGGTGGTTCGGAGGATTTCTGCCGCTGATCGCTACCGCCGTCGTCGCACGCACCGGCAACATCTACGCAGGGTTGGCATATCCCATCGCGATCGCGCTGATGACATTCATCGTCGGCATGATTGCGCTTCCGGAGACCCGGCATCGGAAGATCTGGGAGGAGGTCGAGGCCTCGAAGATCTAGCCCTTCCGGCCAACACTTACCCGCCTGGGGCCGTATTTGCATCATTGTTCCGGTCGGAACCAAAACAACCCCAGATCCCCATTCATGCGTCCACTCCGAGTCCTTCTCCTGGTGGCCGGCGCCGCCGTATCGCCTGCCGGCTCCATCCCTGCTCAATTGACCGCACCTCTCGATTCGGCCGCTCTTGCGACCTTTCGATGGCGCTCGATCGGTCCCGCGAACATGGGAGGCCGGGTCACCGACATCGAGGCCGATCCGCGGAACTCGAAAGTCTTCTATGTCGCCACCGCTACCGGCGGAATCTGGAAGACAGTCAATGCCGGGACGATGTTCTTTCCCGTTTTCGACAAGGAGCGGGTGATCTCCATGGGCGACATTGCGATCGCCCCGTCCAACGGCGACATCATCTATGCGGGAACAGGTGAGGAAGACGCGCGAAATTCACTTTCCCCCGGCGGAGGCATGTACAAGTCGACTGACGCCGGAAAAACCTGGAAGCTGATCGGCCTCGAGAAAACGCAGAGCATTGGCCGGATCGTTGTCGATCCGCGGGATCCCAACGTCGTCTACGTCGCCGCAGTGGGGCAGACGTGGGCGGCCAATCCTGAGCGCGGCCTCTATAAGTCGACCGACGGCGGCGCGACCTGGCGGCTCGTGAAGTTCATCAGCAACAGGGCTGGATTCATCGATCTCGCGATGGATCCGTCAGACAGCCGGACCCTCTGGGCCTCGAGCTGGGAGCGCATGCGCGGGCCCTACTTTCTTCAGAGCGGCGGGCCTGGAAGCGCGCTCTGGAAAAGCACCGATGCAGGTGAAACGTGGACCGAGATCAAGGGAGGCGGATTCCCCGAAACGGTGAAGGGAAGAATCGGAATCGCGGTCGCCCCGTCGAATCCGAAGATCATTTACACGATGGTCGAGGCGGACACACTCAAGAAAGCTCTCGCGAAAGGCCAGAAGCCGGATACGTCGAAAGCGCAGAGAACGCGCAGTGGACTTTATCGGTCGACCGATGGCGGCGCGACATGGACGCTGATGCAGCGCAACGCCGGCGATGCGCGACCGTTCTATTACTCCCAGGTGCGCGTCGACCCGAAAAATCCCGATCGCGTGTACTGGATGTCGTCAGTATTCAGATTCTCCGATGATGGTGGAAAGACCGAACGGCGCGGCGCGCTCTCCGTCCACACTGACTGGCACGCGATGTGGATCGATCCGGCAGACCCCGATCACTACATCATCGGCGACGACGGCGGCATCGCGATCACGTGGGACAAGGGTGGGACGTACGATTTCCCGAACACGTTTCCGATCGGGCAGTTCTACGCCGTCAGCTACGACATGAGCAAGCCGTACCGTGTGTGCGGGGGGCTTCAGGACAACGGCACCTGGTGTGGCCCGGCCCGCACTCGCTCGCGGGAAGGGGCAGGTAACGCGAACTGGTTCAACGTTGGTGGAGGCGACGGATTCTACAGCGCCATGGATCCCACCAACCCCAACATCATCTACAGCGAGTCGCAGGGAGGCAATGCGTCACGCCTCGACCTCGGCAGCGGGGCGCGCTATACCATCATGCGTGGCAACGCCGGGCGCATCAACTTCGAGGATTCGCTGATCGTCGCTCGCGGTGACACGATGCAGCCGCCCACGCCGCGCGTTACCAGCACGCTCGAGACGCTCCGCGCCCGCGCTCGCGCGGATTCCGCGGCACGCTACCGCTTCAACTGGTCTTCACCCTTCTTCCTTTCCCCGCATTCGCCTTCGACCGTCTACATGGGAGGCAATCGCCTCCTCAAGTCGACGAACAGGGGAGACAGCTTCTACCCGATCTCACCTGATCTCTCCACGGCTGACTCGATGAGGATCCGCGTCAGCACGAGGACCACGGGTGGAATTACCCGCGATGCGACAGGAGCCGAGACGTACGGCACGATCACGACGATATCGGAGTCACCTTCGCGGCCGGGAATCCTCTGGGCCGGAACTGACGACGGCAACGTCTGGCTCACGACCAACGATGGCGGCGCGTGGACAAACCTCACGAAACGGTTTCCCGGTGTGCCGGCGCGCACGTGGGTAAGCCGGGTCGAAGCGTCCAACTTCGACACGGCGACGGTTTATGTCTCGTTCGACAATCACCGCGAGAATGATTTCAAGCCGTACCTCTATGTCTCCAACGATTTCGGCAGGACCTTCCGATCGATCGCGAACAATCTCCCGACGGGCGGCGTTGATTTCGTTCACGTCGTGCGCGAGGATCCGTACAACCGCGAACTCCTCTACGCAGGCACCGATGTCGGTGCATACGTATCTACCAACCGGGGTGCATCATGGCAGAAGTTCATGACAGGTCTGCCGACCGTTCCGGTGCACGATCTGAAAGTTCACCCCCGCGAGCGTGAGCTTATCGCTGCCACTCACGGCCGCTCCATCTGGGTCACGGACGTGTCGCCGCTGGAGCAGATGGTCGACAGCACGATGGGACAACGTGCGTATTTCTTCCAGCCGACGCAGGCGTATGCGTATGCGCAGCAGTTCACGCAGCAGTGGAATGGCAACAAGATCTACGTTGCCGACAACCCGCCATATGGTGCCACGTTCACGTATCGCTTGACTGCCGGTGATTCACGCCGCGATACAACACGCGTGGTTATCACCGATGTAAAAGGGGACGTTGTACGCCGCTTGACGGGCCCCGGAGGCGCGGGAGTCCATCGCATCAACTGGGATCTACGGGGCATCCCGCGGCCGCTCGGTCCGGCTGGCATTCGGGACAGTGTGAACGCCGCGCGCATCCGTCGCCAGCGGGAAGACTCACTGCGGGCCGCAGGCGGTGATACGACCGGCGGTGGCCGCAATCTCCCGGGCATGGACACCACCGCGATGCGCGGGATGCGGGATTCACTGAGCGCAATGCGTGCTCGAGGCGACACCGCCGGAATGCGCGCCCTGCGTGAGCGCATGCAGGCGCAAGGCAGGGGCGGCCCGGGTGGTACCGGTGGCCGTGGACGCGGCCCCGGTGGAGGTGCAGGGGGAGGCGCACAGTCGGGCGAGATCAACCTTCGCCCGGCCGAAGCTCCGCCCGGACCGGCGCAGCCATTTGGCGGCGGCGGAGGCGGGGGTGGTGGTGGTCGCTTTGGTGGAGGCCGCACCGGACCAGTGGTCGCGGAGGGGGACTATCTGGTCACCATCACAGCTGGAGGGGTCACGATGAGACGCGTGGTCCACATCGAGAGAATCGGTGATATCCCCGATGACCCCGGCTTCGGCGGCGATGAGGGAGAGGGGGAGGGAGGAGAAGAAGAAGGGAATGAAGGCTAGCAGCGAATAGCTGATAGCGAATAGCTAAAAGCGAATAGCGATCAGTGATTGCGGATCGCGGCAGGGCCAGCGTCTCCGCTTACACCTTCCTTACGAACAGATAACCCTCCGCTGACTCAGGCGGGGGGTGATCTGTCCTATATTGGCTCTTGTCCATGTTCCCCATCGAGAACGACATCCGCTGATGCAGCGAATCAGGGCCAGGCACCGCTCCCGCTCTCTCCTGCTCGTTGCACTCCTGGCCTTCGCTCTTGTCATCACCGGAATTCTCGGCTGGCAGGCACTCGATGCTGAGCGGTCGCATCGCGCAGCGGCAGAGCGTGCGCTATCGGATTACGCGAAGTTCGCGGCGTGGCAGCTGAATCAGCAGGCCAGCCAGGAGCTGCTGAGCGCGATGATCTCGACTTTCATCGTGCCACTCACGCGAGTCGATCCGGTCCATCCCGAAGGGTGGCCGTCTCCCGAAGAATTCATGGCGGCATCACTCCAGCCGCCCGCGCCCGCGAAATTCCTTGCTGGCACCCGGTTCTTCTTTCGTCTCAACTGGCGCGACAGCTCGGTCACGGTCGCTGGAGAGAAGCCTTCGGCAGCCGTGCTCAAGTGGGTGCGTGATACCGTACTGAGCGCGCCGCGCCGGTTCGTCGCACCGCCTATCCGCACGCAGGCATTCGGCTCGGCCGACAGAAATCCTGCCCGGCAGCTTGGTATCATCGTCAGTAACGACTCCTATGTAGCAAACGTCGACAGCATCGATGGGCGGCTTCGCGTCGTGTGTTTCGTTCTGTCGCGCGATTACGACGGCCGGCTGCTCGTGACATATGGATTCGAGACCGACGCGCGCACTTTTGTTCAGCCGCTTGTGGACTCGGTGCTTGCGCGGACGCCGCTTCTTCCGCCCTCGCTTCTGCACGGAGTGCCTCGCGATTCGGTGCTCGCAGTGAAGGCGTGGGCGCCCATGTCGAGCGAGGTATATCGCTCGACCAATCGCGCTTTTCCAGACAAGTTCACCGTTGTCGATACGCTCGACGAGCGGTTCGGACGCATGCGCCTTGGCGTCTCGCTTCGGCCGGACATCGCCTCACAGCTGGTAGTCGGAGGATTGCCGCGATCGCGACTGCCGATGCTCTTCGGATTGTTCGCCCTTACTGTCGGCCTTGTCGCTGCCGCTGTCATACAGCTCAGGCGGCAGCAGCAGCTGGCTCAGCTCCGCGTCGATTTCGTGTCGGGCGTATCACACGAGCTCCGGACTCCGCTGGCGCAGATACGGCTCTTTGCGGAGCTCCTGCGAAATGGCCAGCTCAGGTCCGATCAGGAGCGGGAGCGCTCGTTCAGCATCATCGACGAGGAAGCTCAGCGCCTTACGTACCTCGTCGAAAACGTGCTCGCCTTCGCGCGATCCGAACATGGACGAAACAGCGTGACCGTCGAGCCCCTCCCGATCGACCGGGAGATGGAGGCGGCGATCGACGCGTTCGCGCCGCTCGCGCGGGTCCGCCGGGCCAAGGTCCGGTCGACTATCGAGCCGGGACTCGTCTCGCGCGTGGATCCCAGGGCGCTGCGACAGATCGTTCTCAATCTGCTCGACAACGCCGTCAAGTACGGCCCGCTTGGACAAACCGTGAACGTGACACTTTCCGGCACTGGGGATCGTGTTGTCATCATGGTGGACGACAAAGGACCAGGCGTGCCCAGGAGCGATCGCGAAAAGATCTGGGAGCCCTACGTCCGCCTCACGCGCGACACCGAGTCAGC
>DATAIM010000361.1:0-1607 GCA_036262655.1 Gemmatimonadaceae bacterium
TGCTCTTGCACGAGTTTCGGCACGTCGAGCAGTTTTCCGAGGCCAGAAGTTTTCCTCTCCGTTACATTTGGCAGAGTTTGCGGCGAGGGTATCACGCGAACCGCTACGAGGCCGACGCACGCAGCTATGCCGCCCGCCGCCTCGCACGCTATACCGGCACTCGTTCCGAAGAGGATGCTTAACGTGGTGAAGCATACGGCTACCTCGGTCGTCACGATCGAGCGGTACATCATCGAGCAGGAGAAGCTTCACCCCGAGGCCACCGGCGAGCTCTCAGGATTGCTCTACGATCTGGCGCTCGCCGCCAAGATGATCGCGAACAAGGTCCGCAGCGCCGGCCTCGCCGACATCCTTGGCGCCACGGACGACATCAACGTCCAGGGTGAGACTCAGCAGAAGCTCGACGTCATCGCGAACGAGATCATCGTCAAGGCAGTAGATCACGGGGGCCGGCTCTGCGCGCTCGCGTCGGAGGAAGAGCCCGACATCATCGAGATCCCCGACAACTTCAAGTGCGGAAAATACTGCCTGCTGTTCGATCCTCTCGACGGCAGCTCGAACATCGACGTCAACGTACCCGTCGGGACCATCTTCTCGGTTGTGAAGAAGATCACCCGCGGGGCACGCGGCGAGATGGAAGACATGCTCCAGCCCGGCAGGCGGCAGGTGGCAGCCGGGTATGTCATTTACGGCTCGAGTACGATGCTTGTCTACACCACTGGACAGGGCGCGCACGGCTTCACGCTCGATCCCTCGATCGGCGAGTTTCTTCTTTCGCACCCCAACATCCGGATCCCGAACGTCGGCCGGTATCTCTCGGTCAACGACTCTTACGAGAGGCTCTGGTCCGAAGACGTTCGTGGGCTCATGCGCCACTACCGCGGTCTCGATGGAGGTCGCGCTGCGATGAGTGTCCGGTACGTTGGATCGCTGGTAGCCGATTTCCATCGCAATCTTCTTGGGGGAGGAGTCTTCGCATATCCGGCGAACAAGAAGAATCCCCGCGGCAAGCTCCGTCTTCTCTACGAGGCTAATCCCCTGGCGTTCATCGTCGAGCAGGCAGGCGGCGCGGCGACCGACGGCAACGCGCGAATCCTGGACATCGGCCCCACGGATCTCCACCAGCGTACTCCTCTCTACATCGGGAGCAAGGGCGATGTTGACCTCGCCGCGTCGATGATCGGAAAGCCTGTCACTGATGAGATGCCGCTAGCGGCCCGATGAGCGGCGGCGGCGGCGAGTCCGCCGAACTGGTGTCACCGTCAGGAATCCCGATTCAGCCGGTGTACACCCCCGAAGGGTTGACTATCGAGTATGAGAAGGATCTGAACGATCCGGGGCGGTGGCCATTCACGCGTGGCGTACAGACTACCATGTACCGCGGCCGCCTGTGGACGATGCGGCAGTACGCCGGTTTCGGGACTGCGCGCGAGACAAACGAGCGGTTCCGGCATCTTCTCGCCGCCGGACAAACCGGCCTCTCGGTGGCCTTCGACCTCCCCACGCAGATGGGTCTCGATTCAGACTCGCCGCGCTCCGCCGGTGAAGTTGGACGTGCTGGGGTCGCAATCGATTCCATCGACGACATGCACGCGCTTTTCGAGGAT
>DATAIM010000362.1:0-4890 GCA_036262655.1 Gemmatimonadaceae bacterium
GGTTCACGGGATTGTTTGGATCGCCCGAGCCGGCGAGGAAGAGCGGGCTTTCGCCTGGGCCGAAGATGAACAGCTCCGAAATTCTGTCGCGAAGGCCCTGAGACGAAGCCCCTTGCGGGATCACAGCGAGTAACATCGCACACAGCGCCGGCAGGCTCGAGCGGAATTGACAAGTCATTTGTCGAGGCGAAGGAGTGATTTCGGCAAGATGCGGCCGCAGCCCGCACCGCGCCAGACTGCCAAGCCATCGTCAATATGTCGCCCACGTCCCGGGTGTGACCAGCTCAACAGAATGGCCATCCGGATCGCGAAAATAGAGGCTCACGCCCCCGCGCTCCCACTCGACGCGGCTCTCGATCTCGATGCCCTTTGAAGCGAGATGTGCTTCCCATCGGGGAAGCACCTCGAAGTCGATCGCAAAGGCAAAGTGCGCGGGACCATTGGCATCGTGCGGGGGAATGAAGCCAGTGTCAGTGGTAAGACCGCCCGCAGTAGCACCGCGCTTGAAGATGAGCAGCACACTCCTGCCGCCAATATCCAGCGCACACAAACGGGGAGTGTCGACGAGCGCAGCAAATCCGAAAATGTCCTTGTAGAAAGACGAAGTTACCGAGAGATCATCGGCGTAGAGCGCCGTCTCGAGAATTCGCGAGACGGGTGGAGCGGCGGTGTGGTCGCGCATCCAGTCGTCGTCTACTTTCGACATTCGCCCACAAGCACACGGTCGACTGCGGCATCACCGTGCGCGGTTGCTATCGCGGCAGGTGTCCATTGACCGCCTTTCGGCGGCCGCAGCGGAAGCGAAAAACGGAAGCTGAGCGCACAGTGCGCCGCTACGAAGGCGTAGACACCGTCTTCCCCCGGAAAAAACTGGGCACCGCGCATCGCGGCAATCTTCTGGAGCGGAGTATCCACGCCCAGAGAATCAGTGGTGCGAATGCGTGGAGTGGTCACACCGATCCGCGAGATTCGCCCATCCACAACTGTGGAACTGAGAATTTCTCCCGCTACGAGCACAGCGATGATTCGTTCCTGGCCTCCTTCGGTTCCCCGCTGAAAGGTGTCGCTCAACAGCTGGCAGCGTTCCTTCACCTCGGAGACGGGTCGGCCGACGACGAGATCGCCTACGCCAGTATCGTTAAGCTCGGGCGGCTCTGTGACACCGCAGGTGAGCAGTTTTCCCGTGTCTGCACTTTCAGGTGTCGACCGCGACAAGTTCCTGCTCGCGTTTGTCGTCTCTCCCCCGGAATCTGCGGTAACCAGCACCGGCTCGGCGCGCTTGCACCCGATGACGAGAAGAGCTGTCGCGAGAAGGTAGATCTTCACATTCGAAAATCTACCTGCTCCCTTGAGCGCGTCTATTCAGTCAGCTGAATGGTCAGTGGCTCGGTCAGCCTGATCGTTATGCGGCCACCGCTCGGGATGCACCCGTCGTAATTCGCGTTGCGGCTCGCGACCACCGCGCCAGCAGCAGCACCCGTCGCTGCGCCGATCACGGTCGACTTCGTTCGTCCGCCCAGTATCTGGCCAAGCACGGCACCGATAGCGGCACCGGTTGCGACCTTTTTTACGTCGTCGCCGCGCGATTCAGCGCGGACCCTGTCCACCTCGGCGTACGTCGTCTCTGACGTGACCAGATACGTTTTGCCGGCGAAGCTGATCGATTCGACCCGCAGCCCGATCTCGATGGTCTCTCCAGTGCGATTGCTGCGCGCGAGCGAGGAGACCGAGACCGTTGCCGTAGCGCCGGCGGGGATGACCGTGCCGTTCGCACCCATCACGGGATCGGAGATCTGTGCGGTGAACCGATCGCCTACCGCATTCGTGTTGGTGCATATCCGCTGGCCGGCGGCGAGAGAGATCTCACTTCCAGCAGAAACCACACCGACTTCATGCTCCGATCCGCGCGGGGAGACGCGCTCTGTATTTCCCGATTCCGTAACGCGGACGCTCGGTTGTTCGGGATCTGCAGGTGCCGGTCTCGTCACGACACGCCTCCGCATGGAACGAGGAGGAGGTGGCGGCGGGGTTGCCTGCCTGCGTCGCGTGGGCGCCGGCGCGGCCGCGGGAATGGCCTCTGGTTCAACGGGCTCGGGTACGGTCACGACGGGAACGTCCTGAAGCGCGGGCTTCGACGCTGTATCCTGATTCGCGAGCGCAAGGTCACGCGTGAGACTCGTATCCTGAGCGAGCACATCGTTGCGATCGCCATTGTCCGAGCACGCCGCGAGGGCGAACACGGCGAGAGCAACGAATGCGCACAGTCCAGAGTTTCTTTTCATTGACGGTTTGATGGCCGAACGAAAGACGCGGCGCCGCAGCTATCACTGCGGCGCCGCATCGAGATCAATATTAGAAGCGGGTCCGTCCGCCGGCGCGTCCGCCGAGGATCATGCCCCCAACTGTAGCTGCCGTTCCAATCCGCCCGCTGCCCGGGAACGTGCCGATCACGGGGATCCGATTGTTGATCGAAATAGTCCCGCCGTTTCCACGCCGGCCATCGGTGCGCGGATCGCACTCGTCGCCATCGACCCCCCCGCCTCGGAGAACGACACCAATGATGGTGCCTATTCCGGCGCCGATATCACCTCGTCCGGTACCGATTCGACCGTCGCCAGAGCCGCCGCCGCTGGAGGCGACGGGCTGAGGACGCTGGCTCGGCAGTGGTGCAGTCTGGAGCGGAGCAGGTGATGGCTCCACCGGCTGCGGCTCCACCTCAGTGCTCAGCTCGGAGTTTTCGGCCTCGACAGGAGCCGGACGTGCGCGTGGGGCGGCGCGATGCTTCGGTGCCCTTTGGGACTGTGCGACACGGCGCGCGGGCGGCTGCGTACGCTCGATCGCGGAAACCACCTGTGCGGCGGGCTCCGACTTGGGGAGCGTGATCGCGCTGGCAGTGGACGCCAGCTCGAGGTCCTTCTTGAGGTCGGCGTTCATCGCCGCGTCTTTTCCACCACAGGCAGCCAGCACCAGCACGCCGGCGGCGGCAACGAGCCTGGACTTCGTAGTCACCATATCCTCCAGATCCTGCTCGAGGCGATCAGCCGCTGCCATCTGGCATTCGGCTCGCCTGAACGCGTGCCACTCGTGCAACGGCCAAGCCATTGCACTTTCCCCCTTGGAATCCTGCGTAACCCTTATTCTTGTCCTCTCACGGTGACAACTTTTGTCTCATGAAGGTGACACCATGAAATCCAATTGGACTCGCCGGAGCATTCTGCTCGCCGCAGCGCTGATCGGGGCACCTGCTGCATGCAGTTCTCCAGATTCGGGCAACCTCGGCGACGCCGAACAAAAAGAGATCGCCGATTCGCTGAAGAAACTCGTCGTCGAAACCTACGATCTGGGCAAACCGAACGCCGTGGCCCGGCTGATGAGCCTTTACCCGACATCCGGGCCTGTCTACTCGGCCAGCAGCGGCCACATCTCCACGACGCGTGGCGAGCTCGAGCAACAGATCCAGACGTTCTGGACCTACGTTGGCAGCAACATGCGGAATCCGAGATGGGAATGGACGGCGATGCACATCGATGTCCTGGGACGTGATGCGGCTGTGATGACTGCGTCTTACCGCATCCCCCATCTCAACCCGATGAACATGCCCCACACCATCGCCGGCGCGTGGACCGCCGTCTTCGCGAGGCGCGGGGGACGCTGGGTTGTGGTCCAGGAACATCTTTCCGATGTTCCCCCGGCGCCGCGTCAAGCGCCGGATTCGACCAGCTAGCCTTCGTCTGTGGCAGGGGCCGCGGCGGTCGCATCCACGGACAGCTTCAGGTCTTCGTTGAGCTGTGCATCGCCGCTTACGATCGATCGCCACGAGATCTCGTTTCCTTTGCGAAAACCTTTCTTCGTAACCTTGATTCCCTCGGGCGTAAGTGCGGCAATGTATGCCTGCCCATCGATTTCGATCTCTCGCTTCAGAACCTTGTCGAGTTTAGTTGCCATTACATTCCTCTGAGTCAGGGTTCGCCTGATGCATATTTCGCGTACTTTCAATCTCGCAACAACCGGATTCCATGGATAGGATGACCGAAGATTCAGCTTCCGCCGCTGCTTACCTCGTATATGAGTTCGAGCGCAGGGCGTATCCTCTCTCGGCCGACGTATTCACGATTGGGCGCGATGCCAACAGCAGCATTGTCGTTCGCGAGCCGACGGTGTCGCGCTCGCACGCCGAGGTCCGCTCCGAGGGGGATGATTTTTTCGTGCATGCTACCGGGGCGACGGCCACGCGACACAACGGCGCTGCGGTATCGGCTCCGGTCAAGCTGACGGATGGTGACCGTATCGAGGTTGGCTCGGCGGAATTCACCTTCCGGCGGGGACGGCTTCCCCTCGGCGTGTCGATTGTCGATATCGCAAGCCAGCCGGGTACCGTCGCCGACGTAATGACGAAGCGCGATACGATTACCAACCCGATACTTGGGGCTACGAAATCACCTGAAAGAACGAAAAGCACCGCCGGGATGGTGGTGCTCCTCGTTATTCTGGCCGGAGCTGCGGCCTACTACTTCCTCATGCGGTAAATCGCTGGAGGACCTGGGCCTCGAGTGCTTCCCGAAGAGGCTCCAGCTCGATTTTCTCGAGTACATCTGCCGCAAAAGCGTAGGTGAGGAGCCGCCGTGCCTGGCTCATGCCGATACCCCGGCTTCGCATGTAGAACAGCGCGGTCTCGTCCAGACGGCCGACAGTCGCTCCGTGTGTGCATTTCACGTCGTCGGCGAAGATTTCGAGCTGCGGCTTGGTATCGACACGCGCCTGGTCGGAGAGCAGCAGGTTGTTGTTGCTCTGCTTTCCATCGGTTTTCTGCGCTTCGGGATGGACGTACACCTTCCCGTTGAAGACGCCATGCGCGGTGTCGTCGAGCACGCCGCGGTAGACCTCGCGGCT
>DATAIM010000363.1:0-7065 GCA_036262655.1 Gemmatimonadaceae bacterium
CCGCCTCCGTCGCCTCCGCCGCCTCCGCCCCCGCCGGCAGATGTCACTCCGCCGACCGTCGTGAGTTCGACGCCGCCGACGGGGAGCATGAATGTTTCGGTCACCTCGCCCGTGCGTGTCACTTTCAGTGAGGACATGAACCCGGCAACGATCACCTCGTCGACCTTTACACTGACCGTTGGAGGAGCACCGGTTTCGGGGTCTGTCAGCTTCGACGGCACCCGGACCGCCACGTTCGTCCCTGCAGCGGGAATCCTCGCCGAGGGGCAGAGCTATGTCGGGACTGTCAACACCGGAGTGACTGATGTCGCTGGCAACCCGATGGCGTCGAGTTTCATATTCACCTTCTCGACGGCAGATAATACGGCTCCGTCGATAACGGCCCGGTCGCCCTCTCCCGGCGCCTCCAACGTCGCGACGAATACGATTGTGCAGGTCACGTTCAGCGAGCCGATGAATAGCTCGACGATAAACGGCGGCACTTTCACGCTGTCAGCTGGTGGCGCTCCGGTCGCGGCTTCGGTCGCGTACAACTCCGACACCCGGGTTGCCACACTGAGTCCCAGCGCGCCCCTCAGCGCCGGGCAGACTTACACGGTCACACTCACGACCGGAATCAAGGACGTTTCCGGAAACGGCCTCGCTGCCAGCGACGTTTTCAGTTTCACCACGACTCCAGGCACGGCCGACGTCAACATCGGCGGATTGAGTCGGCCCGGTGACGGCGGCTGGTCAGGTACCACGGGCACGGACAACGTCCACATTCACATCGTCTTCGCGCAGAATGGCCAGACGCTGTCCCGCGGGCCGGAGTGCGACCAGGTGGCGGAGTTCTGTTATACGCTGCCGCAGAACGCTGCGGGCGCCGCGGAAGTCGGACCGAATTCACCCGGGAAAACCTTTGTCCTGATCACCGCGGTCACGGGAACGGTAAACGGCTCGTCCGTCACCTTTACGCTTACCAACACGAACAACCGCACCTTTACTTTCGTCGGAACGGCGAGCGGCCCGTATTCCATGTCTGGAACGATTTCCGGACCAACGATGGCTGCGACTTCTCTCACTCTCACGCGGCCTGCGCCGTGATTTCGCGGCTCTGGATGAGCCTTTCCTCCCTTTGCATCGCCGTCAGCCTCTCCTCGCAGGCGGAGGGGCAGACGGAGTACAGAAATCTCGAAGCTGGCCGCCCCATCCGCATCGCAGATGCGACGCCCACTGAGCGCTACGGACTCGACCTCGACCTGACGACTCTGAGAATCGAGCGGCTGTCGCTCGGGCGCTACCGTCTGCAGTACGAGCCGCGTGTCGCTTACGGAGTTCTTCCGCGTACCGAGATTTCCTTTCGCATGCCATCCTTTTATCGCGAGCCCAGCATCAGTCCCCGAGGAGGAATCGCCGGCGTTGGACTCGGCGCGGAACACCAGATTGTAATGGAAGGATTGCACGTACCCGCAATCGCGCTTGCCGTTGAAGCGTTCATCCCCACCGGTCCCAATGCGTTACGAACGTCGTACTCGCTGAAAACGTTGATGACGCGGAGCTTTCGCGCTGGGCGCGTTCATCTGAACGGGAGTTATGGAACGTTCGCGGTGCGACAGGCAGCGGCCGGAGGAGTTCTCGTTCCGCCGGTGATCGACGGCCCATGCGATTTCAGGTTGCCCGAAACCGGTATTCCGATGAGAGCTGCATGCGCTCCGCAGACACTCTCCGGCAGCATGCCGAACGTGACGAACGTTGCCGCCGGAATCGTGACGAAGTACCGATGGACTGCGGCCGCGGGAATCGACAAGAGTTTCCCTCTCCGCTCTCTGCTGGTGGCGGCCGACGTGCTCGTCGAGAAGTATGAGGGGGTCGCCCGCCCGGCCGACTGGACGGCAGAGGGCGGTGCACGGAAGCAGCTCACGCAGTTTGTTGTTGTCGATGGGGCTGTTGGCCGAAGATTCACCGGTATAAGCACATCCTGGTTCGTTGCCGCCGGCACGACTGTCACGATGCCTTTCAAGCCATGACCCGTGTCGCATGTATGAGCGTCGTCATCGCGCTTGTCGTCTTACCCACCAGTCGCGCAGCTTCGCAGTCGGGCCAATACTTCGAGCAGACGTACCTGCCTGCGTCGCACAACTGGGCGTTCCGCAACGGCTATCCACGAGCCGACCGACTATTCAACGCTTTCGACTACGGCCACGCTATTCTGTACGAAACGCTGTGGCGACAGCCATCCGCCAAAAGAGATGAGCTCGACACTCGGGAATTCCGCTTCATCACGGCCGAGCTTCTCGCGCAACCGCCGCGGGTGATGCTTGACGAAGCAGCCATCGCTCCGGAGTGGGCGAAGCTAGCCCCTGAAGTGCTGATGATGTTCGAGTGGGCTCACATGCTGCACCGGCAGATCTACGACATATGGGCTGACGACCGCATCAAGCCCCGTGACAAGGACGCCAGAGTCGCGGAGGTCGTGACGTACTACAAGTCCAGACCTGCGCTCGCGCTCAGCTCGAAGCCCAAGGATATGGACCTGATGGAGGGACAGCCGTATTCACTCGCGTTTCGCCAGCGCTTTCCCAGGTTCAATGGCCTGATATGGTCATATCACTGGCTTCAGATGGCGCTGTATGACGCTCTGCTGGCCGGCGAGACGAAGCAGGAAAAACAGGCGAATGTCGCAGCTACCGTGGATTTCTTCCGCCGGATGACGCTCGCCCCCGCAGCACTTCCGACAGTGATGCCGATGTCGGTGGCGGTCGCACCTGCGTTCTCATCGCGCTATTTGGAAGCCGCTATCATGTTCGACAACCTGCATTCGCTCCACGACGTGGTATCTGACATTCTCGCCAACCCGAACGTGCCGCGGCCCGCGAAGAGAAAGACAATTCTCGACGCCGCTGCGAGGTACCGGGACGACAGGACAGCCGTAACTTCGGTCGCCGAGTGGGTCGACATGTCGCATTCCATGGGAGTGGAGCGCATGGGCGGCCGTGCTCCCTTCGCAGCTTCAAAGGCAAAGCCGGACAGCGCGAAGCGATAGGAACCACGGCGATCGGCGGGGTCCGCCAAAAGCCGGCCTTCTCTACAACAGCTGGCCCACGCGTTTGCGTCGCCCGAGATCAGCGGACCACGGCTGCGCGAGGTATCGCCTCTCCGGTTAGAATTGAGTGAACGGAGGAATCAGGCGATGAGCAGACTTGCGAAGCTACACAACGAAGGTCAATCCATCTGGCTCGACAGCATCGATCGGAAGATGCTCCACAATGGCGACCTCGAGCGTCGCATTGCGGAAGATTCACTGACCGGCATGACGTCCAATCCGACGATCTTCGAGAAAGCCCTCTCGGAAGGCGCGGATTACGACGAGCAGCTCACCGGGGGAGCCGGACTCTCTCCCCTGCGGCTCTTCGAGCTCGTCGAAACGACTGATGTGCAGCACGCGTGCGACCTGTTCGCCGGCGTCTACTCACGAACCCGTGGCGCGGACGGATACGTCTCGATCGAAGTCTCGCCCGGAGTTGCAAACGATCTGAAAGCCACAGTCGCCGAGGCGCACCGCTTATGGGAGACCGTGGACCGGCCAAACGTCATGGTCAAGGTTCCGGGCACCCCGGAAGGCGCGCTCGCAGTACGCCAGCTCATCGCGGATGGCGTTAACGTGAACATCACGCTTCTCTTTTCACTCGAAGCACATGACCGCGTTATCGACGCATACATGTCGGGTCTCGAGGATCGCGTTGCGGCAGGAAATCCGATCGATCACGTGTTCTCTGTCGCAAGCTTTTTTGTCAGCCGGGTCGACACCGAGATCGACAAGCGTCTCGATGCAATGATCAAAGCCGCGAACCCGTCCGACCGTGACCGTCTCAAGATGCTGAAGGGCCGGGCGGCAGTCGCGAACGCGAAGCTGGCGTACCGGCTGTTCCGGCGGCGGTTCGATTCCGAACGGTGGACGCGTCTCGCAGATGGAGGGGGGCGATTGCAGCAGCCACTGTGGGCTAGCACAGGTGTGAAAAACCCTGCGTATCGCGACGTGATGTACGTCGAGGAGCTGATCGGCCCGGATACTGTGAACACGATGCCGCCGGCCCTGATCGATGCATTCAGGGATCACGGAGACGTGCAGCGCACCGTCGACAAGCGTCTCGGTGCGGCGGAGGGACTGCTGCGAGAGGTAGAGGCGGTCGGGATCTCGGTCAGGGATGTCACGGACAAGCTGCTGGCGGACGGGCTTGCAAGCTTCCAGAAATCTTTCGACTCGCTTGTGGCAGGCATCGAGCGGAAGATGAGCGAGCTTCCCGCCGCGAAGTGACGGCACCGTATATCGCACGCACCAAGATCGTCTGTACGCTGGGCCCGGCGAGCGCGACGGAGCAGGGAGTGAGAGGATTGATGGAGGCGGGCATGGATGTCGCCCGCCTGAACTTTTCTCACGGCACGCATACACAGCATGAAGAGACCATCGCGCTCGTCCGGCGGCTGTCGGAAGAGCTCCGCCATCCAGTCGCGATTCTCGGGGATCTCCAGGGTCCGCGCATTCGTGTCGGGGACATTCCGGAGCCGGTAGCTGTCATCGCCGGACAGGACCTGGTTCTGGTGCACGAAGGTCTCGAGAGGCCAGGCGAGATTCCGATCACGTACGATCACCTGGCAGACGACGTTAAAGTCGGCGATCGCATCCTCATCGATGACGGACTCATCGAGCTCATCGCGATGGAGGTCAGTGCTCCGCGCGTTGCAACACGAGTGCTGCACGGCGGAACGATCAATCCGCACAAGGGGCTTAACCTCCCGGGCGTTCATGTCTCCGCCCCGTCGATCACGGAGAAGGACATCGCCGACGTGCACTTTGCCGTCGACCAGGACATCGACTACCTGGCGCTGAGCTTTGTGCGCCGGGCGCGGGATATCGACCAGCTCAGGGCGATGATACCGCGCGGTCTGCTCATCGTGGCGAAGATCGAGAAGGACGTCGCCCTCGCGAACATCGAAAGCATCATTCAGGCTTCCGACGCGGTGATGGTTGCCCGAGGTGACCTGGGCGTCGAGCTGCCGTTCGAGGAAGTCCCCGGTGCGCAGAAGCGCATCATCGCGCTGTCCAACCTGCTCGGACGCCCTGTGATCACCGCGACGCAGATGCTCGAGTCCATGATCGAAAATCCGCGGCCGACCCGAGCCGAGGCGAGCGATGTTGCGAACGCGATCCTCGACGGCACCGATGCGGTGATGCTCTCTGCCGAGACTGCAGCCGGCGCGTATCCTCGTCTCGCTGTCGAGGCGATGCAGAGAATCATCAGTCATGTGGAGCAGCATCCTCCCGTAATACGCGGTCCGAGACGCATTCCGCGTGAGTCGACGGCCGCGGTTCCGACAGAAGTGGCGATCGCCGCGGCCACGACCGCAGCTGTCGGAATGCTGCATGCGCCGCTCGTCGTCGTCTTCACGAAGAGCGGCTTCTCGGCGCGCATCATCGCAGCGCACAGGCCTGGTGTCTCGATTCTCGTTCTCACCGACCAGCCGAGAACCTTCCGGCAGCTCGCGCTCGTGTGGGGAGTAATTCCCGAGCTCGTACCGCACTGCGATACGTACGAGGAGATGATGTCGCGGGCAAAGGACGTCGTTGTTGCGCGCGAGCTCGCGTCGCGAGGAGACAGGATTCTCGTTACCGCCGGCGTACCATTCGACGTCCCTGGTACGACAAACCTCCTCAAGGTGGAGATCGTGTGAAGCTGACGTTTCTGGGGACCGGAACGAGCTTCGGAGTTCCGCAGGTGGGATGCGGGTGTGCTGTCTGTCATTCCCCCGATCCTCGTGACAGGCGAAATCGGGTGGGGGCGATTGTCGAAACAGACTCGGGCGTGCGCCTTTTGATCGACACCCCTCCCGAGCTCCGGCTTCAGCTGATTGCGGCTGGGATAGACCGCGTCGATGCTGTCCTCTTTACACACGATCACGCAGACCATACACATGGGCTTGATGACATTCGAGCCGTCTCGATGCGGCGAGATGCACCGCTCGAGATGTACGGCCCGGCGGATTCTTTGGCGCGGCTCGCGAAGCGCTTTCCGTACATCTTCGACGACTCGATACGTGCCATGCCGGGAACGTCGAAGCCTGAAGGTCACGCGATTCCCCTCCGGGACAGGCAAGTAGTCGAGATAGCGGGCGTGAATGTGCTGCCCGTATCACTGCCTCACGGCGGAGTGTCCGTCTTTGGATACCGCATCGGCCCGCTCGCTTACATCACCGACGCGAAGTCGATCTCCGATGACGCCGTCGCCGCATTCGCCGGTACGAGCGTACTCGTCATCAATGCACTCTTCCGGACATTCCACCCCACCCATCTGAGCATTCCGGAGGCAGTCCGAGTGGCTCAGGCCGTGGGTGCGGAGCGGACGTATCTGACGCACCTGACCCACGACAACTTCCATGCTGATCTGGAGGCAGAGCTTCCACGCGGCATCATGCCTGCGTTCGACGGCCTCACCGTTCGCATAGACTAAACCGCCACAGCATGACAATTCGAATCGATTACACGAACATGATCGGCGAAGCGGTTGGTGGCATCGCCCGGCCGGAGTGGGGCACTGCCGGCTCTGACTTCGCCGTGGCGTGGAGCGGTTTCGACAGGCTGCGTTCGAGCGGGGCAGTGGGATTCGCCGACGTTGTCCGCGACGATGCGCTTCGGGAGCAGGCGGCGAGCTTTGCGCGGCGTGCCAAAGGCCGCTACTCGGACGTGGTGATACTCGGCATCGGCGGATCGGCTCTCGGGCCGATCGCGCTAAGGACAGCACTGCGGCCCAGCGGCTGGAATATGCTGGCTGATTCCGCTCGCGGTGGAAACCCGCGGCTTCATGTGCTCGACAACGTCGATCCGGAAACGATTGCGGGGCTGCTCGCGCGTCTCGATCTCGCTCACACGCTCTTCGTCGTGACTTCCAAATCAGGCGGAACCGCGGAGACGATGTCGCAGTTCCTCATTGTGCATGAGGCAGTCGCACGGGCGAATCTGCCAATCAGGAATCATGTCGTGTTCGTCACCGACCCATCGCAGGGAGCACTGCGGCCGCTTGCGGCAGA
>DATAIM010000364.1:0-14806 GCA_036262655.1 Gemmatimonadaceae bacterium
CACCCGGTTGCCAGCGGCGTCCCATGACGGCTCGGCACCGCCTCCAGCGGAGATCTGGACGCGTGAAGACGGATTGGGATACGACCGGACATAAGTCTCCCCCCTTCCGGACTCGTTGGCGTCATACGCCACCCAGTTGCCATCCGGGGAAAAGCTCGCCGAAGTCTCCTCTGCAGGAGTCGCAACGTACGAAATTGGCACGCGAGACCGGCCGAGCTCGAAGCGAGACAAATCCCACGACCCGTTATAGCTGGTGATGAGGAGTGACTTTCCATCCGGCGCGACATCGACGCCCTGAGCGAGTCCGCGAACGTCGACGATCTTTTCAGCTGGCGACCCTCCGTCCGGCGCCTGCGACCAGATGGCGAAGCGCTCCTTATCGCCCAGCCCGACATAATAGATTTTCGATCCGTCAGGCGACCACGACGGACTGCGAGCTGCAGCATTCGATGAAAGCCGCGAGAAAGTCTCCGTGCCGAGGTCATAGGTCCAGATGTCACTCTTGTCCTGGTCCCCCACTACGATCGCGATTCTCTTCCCGTCCGGCGAAATGCGGGGGTTTCCGAAGCTGCGCGCCTCCTTCGTAATCGGAGTCACTTTTCCGTCGCTTGTGATCCAGGACATCTGCCCCTGAGTACCTCCTCGCGAAACGAGAAGTGCTCCGCCGGGCGAAACGAATATTCCGGAGTTGCCGTTGTTACCGGCAATCACACGTACTGGATCGTGGACTGGTATTGGACGACCTTCGGTACGCCGACCCGAACCGTCGAGAGCTACCGCCATCACTGCACCGTCTGCCTGCACATATACGAGCTTGCCATTCACCACCGCGAGCGGACGAATACCCTTGATCCCAAGGTAGGAGACATCGCCTCCGTCCAGAGACACGGTCGCTAGCGTCGCGGAGGCGAGGGTACCAGTCCAGACGGTGAAGACGACGCGTTTGCCGTCGGGAAGACCAATCGGCCAGAGGTAATCTGTCTCGCCTTTCGACGGGTTCGGCTTCACGAACTCTACGAGATCGCCGCCTGATGCACTCACGCGCAACAGGCCCTTCTTCGATGCTTCGGCGCCGAACACCAGCTCCTCACCGGTCGTCCAGTCGGAGCCGTTTGCCGCATTCGCACTTGTGACTGTGATGGGTGCACTTCCATCGAGGCGCACTTTTTTTGTTTTTCCGGGACTCTCGAAAGCGACCCATTCTCCATCCGGCGAAAAGAATGGCTCCCATGCGCCCTCCGTACCGGGAATTGGACGCGGATCAAGCTGATCAGTCCGCAGCGAATAGAGCATCCGCGTCGACCCTGCACCGGCGGTATAGACGATGGTGCTTCCATCGGGCGAGATCGCCGCCGGCCACGGGTAATTGTCTACAGGCCTCACGCTGTCCGCGGGCGTCACGACAAACCTCACGACGCGTCCTGAAGGCACGGCCGAGGACGGGCGAAGCGCTGCGAAAGCGATCGCAGCGATCGCGACACCAGCCAGTGTCAGGGTCAGCGGATCGCGCAGACGTTCTCACCATGTCGAGCGACCTCGCACATTTGCGCCGGTGCGCGCAGCAGTGAACATCGCGGTCGCCGCGCCCGTGCCTCTTCCAAGCAGTGCCTCCGCAAATTCGTGCGCGGTAGTAAACCGGTCGGCGGGCAGCTTCTCGAGCGCGTGCTGTACGGCGTACTCGACGTGCTCGGGTATCGACGGACGCGTGCTGCGCATCGTGCGCGGCTTGTCGGTCAGCATGCGCGCGATGATCGCCTGTGCGGTCGTCCCGGTATGCGGTGGCTCTCCCGTCAGCATCTCATATGTAACCGCGCCGAGCGAGTAGATATCGCTACGGCCGTCGATCACCCTGTCGCCCGTTGCCTGCTCCGGACTCATGTATTGCGGAGTGCCAAGCGAAAGTCCGGTCTGCGTTACTCGGCTGCCGCCCGCCTTGCTTACGGCGAGAGCAATTCCAAAATCCGCGATGACAGGCTGGCCAGCCTGGAGAAGGATGTTCTCCGGCTTGAGGTCACGGTGAATGACGCCGTGCGTGTGGGCGTAATCCAGCGCGTTCGCGATTGCCAGCGAGATGCGAACGGCCTCGTCGATCGGCAATTGCTTCTCGCGATTGAGACGTCCACGCAGCGTCTCTCCGTCGACGAATGGCATGACGTAGAACAGCAGTCCATTCGCAGCCCCTGAATCGAACAACGGCAGCAGATTCGGATGCTGGAGATTGGCAGTAACCTTTATCTCCGCGAGGAAGCGCTCGACTCCGAGCACGGCACCCAGGTCGGGGTTGAGGAGCTTGAGCGCGACGGGACGGTCGTGCCGTCGGTCGTGTGCGAGGTAAACGGTTGCCATTCCCCCAGCGCCGATCTCCCGCTCGATTTCGTACCGGTCAGCCAGGGATTCCCTGAGCTGTTCAAGCGCTTCCAAGAAGTCTCCCGTTCAAGAGCCGCCCCAATATGTGGTACTCCCCCTTTCCAGACACGCGGGAAAGTTCATGACGGTCTGAATCGGGCCCACTGAATGCCGAGCTTCCGCATGCGGGACCGGAGAGTATGCGGATTTATCCCCAGCTGCGCCGCGGCGCCCGACGCACCCTCGATTCGCCCTCGTGTGCTCGATAGAACCGCCTCGATGTGCCGGCGGGATGCATCCGCGAGAGTCACCGAAATTCCACGCGGCGGGGGGGTCGCAGCTGGCTGATCAGACCTTGTGTCGCCAGCTGGGAGGAAGCCGAGTGCGGCGGCGATCTGGAGAGACTTTCCTTCGCCGAGAATTGCTGCGCGCTCGATGACGCTGGCAAGCTCGCGCACGTTTCCGGGCCAGGGATACGAGAGCAGGAGATCGAGATCCGCGGGCGTCGGTACGAGAGGTGGAGCGCCGAGCCGCAGGCCAGCACGTGATGCGAAGTGCGCGGCGAGCGCCGGAAGGTCCTCGAGCCGTTCGCGCAGCGGAGGCAGCCGGATCGGAAAAACACCGATGCGGTACCAGAGATCCTCGCGAAACAGCCGATGAGCGACCATGTGCTGAAGGTCACGGTGCGTCGCGGTGATGATACGTACATCGACGGTGAGTGTCTTCTGTCCGCCGACGCGCTCGAACGTTCCGTCCTGAAGAATGCGGAGAAGCCGGACCTGCGCATCGAGCGGGAGCTCGCCAACCTCGTCGAGGAAAAGAGTTCCTCCGTCCGCGCGCTCGAACCACCCCTTCCGCGCATCGGTTGCTCCGGTGAAGCTGCCGCGCTCGTGTCCGAAAAGCTCGGAGTCGACCAGCCCCGGGGGGAGGGCGCCGCAATTGACCCTCACGACGGGTCCGGTCGCGCGCTTCGACTGCGAGTGAATCAATCGGGCGACGACCTCCTTGCCGCTTCCGGTTTCACCGAAGATGAGCACTGGCGCATCGGTGGGCGCAACCTGATTCACTCGCTCGATCACTGTCCTCAAACCCGACTCCGCCCCGACTATCGCCTCCGCGATATCCTGCCTTTCCAGTCGCGACAGCAAAGCGCGGTTGTCGGCTTCGGCAGCTTCACGCAACCGGGCAAGCTCGCGCAGACGCGCGTCATTCGCCAGCCCGGCGCTCAGTGGCTCGAGCAGCGCGGAAACGAAATCGGCGTCGTCACTGGAGAATCGAACGCCGGACGGACCGACAACGACCACCGCACCCAGGGCACCGTCGGCAGTGAAGAGTGGACCCACTAGCGTGTCTGCTTCGCGATGTGAGCCGAGGGTCCTGAGAATTCCTTCCGGATCGAGGTCGCCGGCCCGAAGAAGAGTTCCGGCGCGGCACCAGCGGACGATGCCGCGGATTCTCGGTGGACTGACGTCGATTCTTACCGGCGTCGTATCTGTGACGCGGCGGGATGGAGCGGCGATCGCTGCGGATTCGAGGCGGTGGCGATCCGGATCGACGCGAAAAATGAGCACGCGTTCGAGCGGAATCCGCTGCGCCATCATGTCGGCAATCCGGGCGATGGATCCTTCGAGCTCGAGGTGCTGGCAGACCTCGCGCCATACTTCGAGGACGAGCTTCATGTATTTTGACCCATCAAATAAGACGGTTGTGGTCGCGTTGTCCGTGATGTTCCACGGATATTTCCGCGACATTTCACGGGCCATTGCACGACGACAAACGTAACGTGCTGGCAGTCATTGCGTTAGGTCCCGCACCAATCCGCGGCCCAATGGATGCCTTGGCACTCCCGTCATGCCATCCACTACCAGTGCCCGCAGCGTAATGCTGACGGCCGCAGTCCTGTTGATTGCGGCCACCCCACTTCTCACGTCCGCACAGGACCAGCACCCTGCCGATTCCGCGGTCTCTCGCGATCGGCCCGACTCTTCTCAGCTCGTGGAGCTTACGCGGCAGATGTCGGCGCTGCGAGCCGATCTCGCCCGGCTCACATCGGCGAAATCGGCCGCGAAGCCTGGTGAGTCTCCCGCCGTCCTCGCGGTCGGGAAGGACGGGTTCTCGGTGCGGAGTGCCGACAAGGCCTTTGAAGCGAAGCTGCGCGCCTATTTT
The DNA here is from genome assembly GCA_036262655.1 of Gemmatimonadaceae bacterium. Classification (GTDB taxonomy): domain Bacteria; phylum Gemmatimonadota; class Gemmatimonadetes; order Gemmatimonadales; family Gemmatimonadaceae; genus UBA4720. The sequence goes on from DATAIM010000364.1 coordinate 4,513, forward strand.
CAGACAGACGGTCGAATGAGGGTCGGAAGTAAGAGTTCTCCGCTGACCAGCACGTTTCTCCTCCGGCGGATGCGGCCGATTCTCGATATCACGATGTGGCGTATCATGGATTTTCATCTCATGCATGATTTCGCCGACAATCGGCTTTACGATGCAAACTTCGACCTCCGTCTCGATAAGCGCTTCTCGGTGCGAGCCGGAAAATTCAAGCCTCCAGTCAGTCTCGAACGGCTGCAATCCGCCGCTGATCTCTCGTTTGTCGAGCGCGGCATGCCGACGAATCTTGCGCCATCGCGCGATGTTGGCGTCCAGGCCTTTGGAGATCTGATGGGCGGGACCATCTCGTACGCCGCCGGAATCTTCAACGGTGTTCCAGACCTGGCTGTCGGTGACATCGACAACGGTGCAACGAAGGACGCCGCCGGACGCATCATGGTAAAGCCGTTCAACAGGACTTCCCTGAACGCACTGAAGGAGCTGACAGTCGGGGTCGCGGGATCTCACGGCGTCCAGCGCGGAACGACCGCTGCGCCGTTTCTCCCTGCGTATCGCTCGCCTTCGCAGCAGGCGGTTTTTTCTTATCGCACGAATGGGACAGATGATGGAACGGTCGTCGCGGCGGGGACGCACGCGCGGCTTTATCCGCAGGCCACATTCTATCTCGGTCGTTTCGGCGCGATGGCGGAATACGCCCGGTCTTCGCAGGTCGTACGCCGAGCCGCGACGAGCGCGACGCTCAGTCACAACGCGTGGCAGCTGGCTGGATCGTGGACGCTCACTGGGGAAAAGGCGTCGTACCGTGGCGTGGTTCCGGCAAACGCATTCGATCCATCCGCTGCGCGCTGGGGCGCATTCGAACTCGTCGCACGAGTCGGCGGACTCCGCATCGATCGCGACGCGTTTCCCGTTTTTGCCGATCCCCTCAAGCAGATAAGCCGTGAGACCTCATGGGGCACGGGACTGAACTGGTACCTTGCACGCTCGATTCGTTTGCTCGTCGACGTCGACGTGACGACATTCCGGGGCGGCTCGGCGGAGGGAAACAGGCCCTCCGAAAAAGTTCTGATGACGCGCCTGCAGCACGGCTTCTAATCCTCCAGGAAATGACTCATCAATACCGCATTCTCTCCGCGAAGCTGCACGCTGTCCGCGTGATCGCTGCGCTGCTCCCGATTATCACACTGGCCTGCAGCGGTGAGAAATCCGCTGCCGCGAAGCCGGCGACAGAAAAAAAGTCCATACGAACTCTCACCCTCGGCGCGTACTCCACGCCCCGGGAAGCCTATGGACGATCGATTCTTCCCGCCTTCGCGCGCGAGTGGCAGAAGGCAGCCAGTGAGAGTCTTCGCTTCGAGACGTCGTACCAGGGGAGCGGTGCGCAGGCGCGCGCCATTGCCGCCGGTTTCGAGGCAGACATTGCCGCACTTTCGCTCGATCCCGACCTGGCGACGCTCGAGAAAGCGAAGCTCGTCACGAACGACTGGCGAAAAGCGGCAAATGGGGGAATCGTGAGCCGCTCCCTGGTTGTGATCGGTGTTCGGCCGGGAAATCCAAAAAACATTCGCGACTGGGACGACTTGCGAAAGCCGGGTATCAAGGTGGTAATGCCGAATCCCAAAACGAGCGGCGGGGCGATGTGGAACGTGCTTGCACTCTACGGTTCGGCGCTTAGAGGGCTGACCTCTGCTCCCAAAGGGGACTCTGCGGCAGCGCAGCGCCTCATACAGGATGTAGTTAGCAACGTCGAGATAATGGACAAGGGCGCGAGAGAGGCGATGCTGACATTCGAGCGAGGAGTGGGTGACGCGACGATCACCTACGAGAATGAAGTGCTGGTTGCGCGCCAGGCCGGAAAACCCATCGACTATGTCGTTCCCAAAGGAACGATCGTCATCGAGAACCCCGTCGCCGTCGTGGACGCGTATGCGGACCGTCATGGGAATCGTGCCGTCGCCGAAGCGTTCGTCCGTTATCTCGCCTCTGATTCCGCCCAGGCAGCATTCACTCGATATGGGTTGCGACGCGCGCAGGGCGAGACGTCAGGAATTGCGCCGATTCCGGCAACCGCGTTCACCGTGCGTGATCTCGGCGGCTGGAATGCGGTGATGGCAGTGGTATTCGGACCCGGCGGCGTGTTCGAGCGGGCGACGGAGGCGGCTACGAAGCGTCATTAGCGTGACGGTGCAGGTACGCGCGTCGCCACTCCGGCTCACCCTGCGCGCGGCGGTTACGGCATATGTAGGACTGCTTGCGGTCCTTCCGCTCGCCGCGCTCGCACGCGCGGGATTCGCGTCCGGCCTCGGGAGCTTCTGGGCGAGTGTATCATCGCCAACTGCCGTCGATGCGCTGTGGATCAGCGTGTGGACGGCGCTTGTCGCGACTGTGGCCAATGTCGTGTTCGGCACGGCAACCGCATGGGCACTGGTTCGATATGACTTCCCCGGTCGCCGCATTCTGGACTCGCTGGTCGATGTTCCATTTGCGATGCCGACACTCGTCGCGGGGCTCATGATCGCGGAGCTGATCGGGCCTGCTTCGCCCGCCGGGCGGTGGCTCGATGCTCGGGGAGTGCCGATCATCTTTACCGCCAGCGCGATCATTCTCGCGCTCATGTTCGTAACGGTCCCATTTGTCGTCCGCGCGGTTCAGCCGGTCCTCGCCGCCATCGACCCCGCGGAGGAAGAGGCGGGGCGGACGCTGGGTGCCGGGCCAATACGAATCTTTGCGACGGTGGTGCTGCCCGCGCTGGCTCCGTCCATCCTTTCAGGAGCGCTGCAATCGTTCTCGAGATCGCTCGCAGAATTTGGATCGATCGTCGTCGTGTCGGGCAACATCCCTCACCGCACTCTCACCGCTCCAGTATTCATTTTCGGCCAGGTCGAGAGCGGAGACCTCTCGGGAGCTGCGGCGACATCACTCGTACTTCTGATACTGGCCCTCCTGTTCGCCGTCAGCGCTCGTGCAATTCACACGCGGAGCCCGGGGTGACTGTCACTGAGCGCGCCGAACGTTCGCCTACTCCGGACCCGCTCGGTATGACGCGCGCGGCGCCCGCCGTCCGACATCGTGAGCCACGATCGATGCAGCGGGTCCTCACCGGCGTAGTGATCCTGTACCTTGGTGTGGTGTTGATCGCTCCCATCGCCGCGCTGCTGCTTGCCGCAGTGCGCCTTGGCATCCCGTCTCTGCTGGAAGCAGTGACGTCTGATTACGCACTGTCGAGTCTCAATGTGTCGCTGGCGCTTGCCGCTTTCGCCCTTCTGTTCAACGGCGTCTTCGGAATTGCGACGGCGCTCGTGCTCGTTCGCGATCGCTATTTCCTGGCCAGGCCTATCGGAGCGCTGCTCGATATCTCGCTCGCTGTCTCGCCGGTGATGGCGGGCCTCGCGATGCTGCTCCTCTTCGGCCGGGGCGGCTGGCTCGACGGTTTCTCGATTTTCGGATTCAGGGTTCCATTCGCGTTTCCGGCACTCGTCCTCGCGACGCTGTTCGTCACCCTCCCGTACGTTGCCGCAGAATGCGGCCACATGCTCCAGGAAGTCGGCACAGAGGAAGAAGCCGCGGCATCCACACTCGGCGCATCGGCGTGGCGCACGTTCCGGAGCGTCACCCTCCCGAACGTCAAAGGAGGACTCATTGTCGGCGGAATACTCACTGTAACGCGAGCTCTTGGCGAGTTCGGAGCGGTTCTCGTGATAGGTGGTGCGATAGCAGGAAAGACGGAGACCGCCACCACATACATTTATGCGGCGACGGAAGAGAGACAGCATGCGGGAGCTGTCGGAATGGCGATTCTGCTCGCTTCGGTCAGTCTGGTCAGCCTTGCGATCGTCGCCCTTTTCCAGCGTACCAGAGGCAGCAAGTGAGCATTGAGGTCGAGCATCTTACAAAGCGGTTCGGATCCTTTCTCGCGGTGGACGACGTATCGTTCCGCGTCGCGCCAGGTGAGCTCGTCGCATTGCTCGGGCCTTCCGGGGGTGGAAAGAGCACGATCCTTCGAATCATCGCCGGGCTCGAGCGTGCGGATAGCGGAACGGTCAGCATCGGCGAGGACCGGGTAGAGCATCTCGACGCACGGGATCGCCGGGTTGGATTCGTCTTTCAGCATTACGCGCTCTTTCGTCACATGAACGTTCGAGAGAACATCGGGTTTGGCCTGCGCGTCGCTGACGTGAAGGAAAAGGAACGCCGTGCCCGAGTGGACGAGCTCCTCGCGCTGATGGGTCTCGATGGATTCGCCGAGAGAATGCCGGCGCAGCTGTCGGGAGGCCAGCGGCAGCGCGTCGCGCTTGCGCGTGCGCTTGCTCCCCGACCGCGCCTTCTCCTGCTGGACGAGCCGTTTGCCGCCATCGATGCAAAGGTACGGCAGGAGCTGAGGACGTGGCTGCGCGCGCTGCATGATGAGACTCACGTCACGTCGGTGTTCGTGACGCACGATCAGGAGGAAGCGTTCGCGCTCGCCGAGCGGGTGATGATTCTCAATCATGGACGTCTGGAGCAGGCAGGATCGCCGACGGAGATTGTCGATTCGCCGGCAACCGAGTTCGTCGCACAGTTTGTCGCAGACGCAAATTCGCTGTCGGCGGAGATCCGCGGTGGCCGCGCGATCATTGGTGCACTGTCGATTCCTGCTCCCGATTTCCCGGACTGCAGGAGCGCTCGTGTGGTGATACGAGCGTACGAGCTGAAGCTATGGCGCTCTGATACCGAAGCGATCGCCGACGTGCGCCGCGTCTCGGCCCTCGGTGACAGAGTGCGGGTGGATGTCAATATCGATGGCGGGCCGGCGATGTTCGGGCATTTCCCGCGGCGGAGCGGGCTGCTCGAAGGAGTAACTCCGGGCAGTCGCGTGGCGCTCGAGGTTACCAGCGCGCTTATCTACCCGGTCAAATAACGCTCCTGGAAGTGCCAATCGGATCCACCGCCCGAGTTCTCCCGTCGGTCCTGCTCGATCATACTGCGTCCGAGAGCGACGTAAAATTGAAGTCCTTGACCTTGATCGGCGGAACGACGACTGCGCCGCCGGCCTCGGTGCCCGCAAGTCGGACTGCGGGCCCGATTGCCTCGAGATTGTTCAACATGAACAGCGGCGAATCGTTGAACCGGAAGTTCTTGATCGCTTTCGAGATCTTTCCATTCTCGATGAGGAATGTTCCGTCGCGGGTGAGGCCGGTGTAGAGGATCGTACGCGGATCGACCTCTCGCAGGTACCAGAGCCGCGTCACCAGAATGCCGCGTGGCGTCGACTTGATCATTTCGTCGAGCGAGGTCGTTCCGCCGCTCATGATGAACGAGGTTGGCGCACCGGTCGGCTGCTTGCCCTGTTTCTTCGCCCAGAAGCGCGAGTAGTAGAGCTCCTTCAGCACACCCTTATCAACGAAGGTCTGTCGTCCGAGCGGCAGTCCATCGCCATCCCACGGTTGCGAAAGAACCATCGGATCGAACGGATCCGCGGAGATCGTCACGCGGGGATCGACGATCTTCTCTCCCAGCTTGTTTCCACCGCCCTGCTTCGTGAACGGACTCCTTCCTTCATCTGACGACCGCGCATCTGCATAAAAGCCAATGAGCTGCACGAGATCGCCAACTGCCTGAGGCTCGAAAATCACTGTGTATCGCCCAGGCTCGATAGCGACTGGATTGCGTGACAGCCGAGCCTTCTCGATGGCGCGCGCGCTTACAGTGTTGACGTCCAGCTTCGTCCAGTCCGGATGCTCGGCGCCTGCCCACCCTGAGCCGGTGCCGTCCGTCGTCCGCACCGTCAGGGTGTAGTTCGCGTTGGTCGACTTGTGGTAGGCGAACAGCTTGCTGCTGTTGCCGAGTGCGTTGGTGCTCGTGCTGACTACGAGGTATCCGGCGGCGGTGAGATCACCGGCCTTGCGCGCCGGCTCGAGAGCCGTCAGAGCAGCCTTCGCCAGCGCGGCAGCATCGAGGGACTCCGTTGAATTGAACTCTGCCGGTACGACCTTGATGTTCTGCGGGCCAAGATCGGGCATCGCTTCCGGATCTTCGGGAGCGAGCTTTGCCAGCGTCTCCGACTGCTTCACAGTCGCCCGCAGGGCCTCGTCGCTCAGATTGTTCGTCACTACGGTCGCTCGCTTTTTTCCGAACGAGCTTGTGACAGCGACGTTCGCGTCTGCGACGCTGCCGGCGGTCGAGACCTGATTCGCAGCGAATCGAATGTTGTTGGTCAGGCCGCTCGTGACGTTGACAGTGATTGACTCGGCTCCCGACATCTTTACCACTCTCTCGATCAGCGCCTGCGACTGCTCACGCGAGAGGACATCACCCTCGGCGCTGATGACCGGGATCAATCGTTTCGGCTGTCTCACGCTTTCCTCCCGGTATTGATGACGTTGATGTTGCGGAACCGCGCCGGCGGCGACCCGTGGCTGACCGCGTTGATCTGCGGCGGCTGTCCCTTGCCGTCGAAGAAGCTTCCTCCGAGCCGATAACTCTTTTTGCCGCCGATCATGTCCATCGAGTTCCAGAAATCGGGGGTGCGCATCTGGTACGCGACGTCCTTGAGCATTCCGACGATCTTTCCGCCCTTGATCTCATGGAACACCTGCCCGCCGAACTGCGCGTTGTAGCGCTGCTGGTCAATGGAAAATGAGCCGTCACCGATGATCGCGATTCCCTTGTCTGTTGCACCGATCAGGTCCTCGTAGCTCTGCTCCTTTTCGCCAGGAAGCAGGGAGACGTTCGGCATTCGCTGGAACTGGATGCTCGACCACGAGTCGCCGTATGAGCAACCGTGTGAACGCGTCGGGCGACCATTCGCGTCGTACCACCACTTGAGCCAGTTCGCCTGTTCGCGAGTCGTCTGATAGTCGTTGAACATTCCCTTCCTGATAATGAGAAAGTCATCGGGCTTTACGCCTTCGTCGTCGTAACCGATCGTCGAGAGGCCGCCTTCCTGCGAGCGATCGCCCTGAACGTTCATGAATTCCGGACCGTACTTGAGCTTGCCGAGCACTTTCTCAGGGGGTGCGACGAAACTCGTGCCGGCGTAGTTCGCTTCATACCCGTTCGCTCTGTCGAGCTCGGTCGGGTGGCCAATTGATTCGTGGATAGTCAGCCACAGATGCGACGGGTGCAGCACGAGATCGTAGCGGCCGACGTCGACCGGTTTCGCCTTGAGCTTCTCCGATGCTTCCTCGCCCCATTTCGCAGCGTTGCCGACGAGGTCCTGAGCGAGGATGTACTCGTAACCGCGTCCCATCGGCGGCGACACAGACCCCCGATTCTGAAAGTCGGACTGGTTTGGCGCGATCGCCGTGAACTGCATCGGCGCCCAGCTTTGAATGATCGTCTGCGTGATCACCGAGCCGTTGGTGTCCGCGTAGTTGCGCTCGTTCTTCCGAAAGAAAAGACCACTGAACACGAACTTCACGTTGGGCGCCTTCAAGCCCGCGGCGTTGGCCTTGAGAAGAAGATCCGCCTTCTGCTCGACCGGAATCGTCCACGGATCGATCGTGTAGGAGTTCTTCCACGAGACGTCCTTGAACGACGGAGCGGGGGCGAGCTCGACAGCCTTATCGCGTCCCACCCGTGTCGCTTTCGCTACGGCAACAGCTTTTCTGGCCGCCTCGACGACTCCGTCCTTCGTCATCGTGCGTGTTGCGGCGAATCCCCACGTTCCATCGACAAGGGCGCGCACACCGGCCCCCATCGAATCAGTATCGACGACGTTCGTGATCTGCTGCTCGCGGGTCGAAACGAAGTTCTGGAGGTATCGGCCGATTCGCACATCGGCGTAGCTCGCACCGGCGAGCTTCGCAGCGTTCAAGGCGTCCATCATGAGGTCGCGCGTCGCACCATCCATCGTGGGCGCTGCAGGCTCTGGCGGAAGTGGTGCCAGGCCGTGAGCCTTTCGGAAGGCAGCGTCCGCGGCGATGGCGCCTGCGACGAGCGTTCCCTGCTTCAGGAATTCCCTGCGGTTAGTCATGAGCTCGTAGTGTGTTGGTGACCCGACATCCTGCTTCTCAGCGTTTGAAGATGCAGGGGGGACAGCGACTGGGCGAGGGCCGGAACTGTAAGGAAAGTGTGATGAACCAGGGACCTCTAAATCCGTGGCCTCCTGTTTTTATCTGTGGCCTCTGTGTTCAAGTCTTTCGCAAACTGGGTGCGGTAGCTGCGCCGGTGGCGTTCAATTACAGTCTGTTCACTCTTCCCGCCGGCGGCGGCGCAATCCTCCCCCCAAGCGTCGTGACAATGTGCTTCATAACCAGATCGACAGCCCGTGGGGCCGACGCACGCGCATCGCATGCCGGCTTTGCTTCCGGCACCGTGTAGCCGTCACCACCCTCGCATGCCGGGTAAACGTTGAAGGCGAGGCGGATCGTGTCACCGGGCCTGATGACCTTGCCATCAGCTTTCATGATGTCGCCGACTATCCGCGACCCTGACGGCTTCGTCTTGTCCCAGCTGTACCTGAGTCCCGACACCTGGAGGTAAGCGCCCTTCCCCACCGCGCCTTCGGATACACCCCGCTCGAGAATCTCGCGAAGCCGCGCACCCGTTATCGGAAAAACCATGATGCGCGTCTCATCCGGAAACAGGAAAATCGACTCGAGCTGGTAGTTCGTGAGCGGGCCTGGCGGAAGAACATCATCGATTCGCATCGTTCCGGAGTTCATGATCGCCGCGTCCGCGCCCGTTCCCAGCCGGATGGCGTCCGTAACGACATCGCCAAGCGGCGACTCCTGCGAGCGGTTTGTGGCATCCCGTCCATCCAGAGCGAAAGCCGTCGTCGCGATCACCCGCTCGGCGCCAAGACGCTTGACGAGACTGTCCTGCCATGATTTCACAACCGCCTGCGTGGCGCGATCGAATGGCAGAGACTTGTCGATCCTGATGAGCCGATCGCCCTGAGTCCATCCGTTGGGAGTATGAGCGATAGTGAAGAGCTGAGCAGAGCGCGAGTTTGCGTCTGCCTTGAGCAGCCGTTTGGCACCGACAAGGACGCGATGGAACTCGTGCTCATGTCCGCCAAGGATGAAGTCGAGGTCGGGTTCACGGGACAGGAGTGCGCTGTCGGACTCGAGAGTCTGATGGGTCAGGCCGTACACCACCTGGGCGCCAGCCACCTTGAGCGCAGCGATTGCCGCGTGCGCCGCGCTGTCGGGATTGGAGCACTTGACGTATCGCCGGTAATCACCGATGAGCGTAACCCCGAACACTCCGACCTTCACTCCGCTGACAGTGGATGTGTCCCAGCGTGAAACGCCCGGAAACGGCTCACCGCTCGCAAGCATGCAGTTGGCGGATGTCCACTTAAAACGCGAACCAGCGATTCTCGCGATGAGAGTGTCACGATCGAGCTCGAATTCGTGATTGCCAAACGTCACGAGGTCGACCTTCGCAGCATTCAGCTGCTCGCGCATCTGCTCCCCGCGATACCACTTGCTCAGAAGACTGGGGGAAAGAAAATCGCCGGCCAGAACGAACGTCACGGGGCCGGTGCGGGCGAGCGAGTCACGAAGTGCTGCTACGCGCGCGAGTCCCGCCGATCCGTCGCGCAGCGTGTCGCCGAAATAGACATCGTTGATCAGCAGAAAGCGCAGCGCTGTTTCCGTCGGGACTATTGGTGCGGCCGGCGCAGGAACGGGTACTGGAACGACAACCGTTGACGGGCGCGCGCATGCAGTGATTGCAATCGCCGATGCGATACTTAGAGCGCGACGGATCATTCAGCCGTTGTGAGGAAAAGGTTGGAGAAACGTTACCAGCTGCTCTGCCGCTTCATGTCCAGGCGAAGCGGATGCCTGCTCTGCCCTTCGGCGACGATATAAGGAATGTTCATCCGGTCGCCGACGATCGTGCCTACGATAGGAGGCGGCTTGCGGCGCTGCTTCGTCGGCTCGGGATTGAAAGTGATCGACGTTCCCTTGACAATGAATTTCCCCTTGTAGGTCTCGTTCAGCAGGGGCCCTGGATTGACTGCGGCCCTCGGCTTCACGTGCTGGCGGTAATACTTGAAGGACGCGATGAAGCGGCCGTCCGGGCGAAGTGTAACAAGCGCGCGCTCGAGCTTGAACCAGTGCTCCCATCCGTCCTGCGATGGAACGCGCTCGATGCGCGGGAGCGGGTGTGCATTCAGCAGGGTCCCCACGAAGAGACCTGTTGGTGCGGCAGATCTTGCGTCGAGAGGGACGCGTGATAACAACAGCAATCCAGCAGCTGCGGCAAGGAATGAACGTGAAAACACCATATCGACAAAGATAATACCCGCAGACCAGGCCAAAAAAATGCCCCCGCCGGAATCGACGGGGGCATTCTCGTGCAAACG